>CAYGZI010000525.1:0-4561 GCA_964354245.1 uncultured Planctomycetaceae bacterium | reverse complement strand
GTGACAAGGTGACGGGGTGAGGGGGTGAGAGGGTGACGGGGTGACAAGGTGAACTCTGGCGGACGATGCAGAGGGCCAAGTCAGAAGTGAAAAGTACAAAGCGCAGAAGCACTTAGCATTTCTCACTTCGCAATTCTCATTTGTCATTCGCTTCCCCGTCACCTTGTCACCCCCTCACCCCGTCACCCCCTCACCCTCTCACCTCGTCAGCGCCACGCGTTGAGCCCTGACGAGAAACGATCTCCTGCCCCGGCACCGGGTCCCCGTCGTAACGCACGGCCACCGGAACCGCAACGGCCCAGACCTTAAGATGCCCGCGCAAGACCACCCGGTTGAAGGCCCGGACGTACCTGGCGGCTTGACGTGCCGAGAGGGTGCCCTTTTCGGCGGGTTCCACGGCCGCGGCAGTTGGCGGCACGTCCGCGCAACTCCGCGGCTGCCAGTCCGCAACCCTGGCGATCCAAACCCGGTACCGGCCGCGATCCGCCCCGCCCCTGTGCCGATCCCCGGCCGCTACCCGTTCGCTGCGATCCTGCGGTCTTTCTCCGGTCATGGCTGCATCCCTCCCATACGTCGGATTCCTGTTTCGGGCACTTGACGAGGGTGCCGCGGCATAGTATACATCCGTATATAAATCCGTCAAGGGCTCCTGAATTGTCTCCTGTGAGCCCTTGGACCGCTCCAGCGGAGGGGATCGCCATGACCCAGTACGTGCAGGAAAACCTGCGACGGTTGATCGCCCAATTGGGGTGGACGATCGACCAGGTCGCCGAAAAGTCCGGATTAGACCTCCGCACAATCCGCGGGATCCTCGAAGGCACCAACCGGCCTCAGGCCCGAACCTTGAACCGCCTGGCCCGGGGACTCGGCGTCCCGAGCAACGAACTCTTTCTCGACCCGGCCCGCCTCCTCTATCGACACTTCGACCGGCAGACCAATCCCGTGGTGGTGGAGGTCGTCGAGGGGCATCCCGAGCTGTTCCTCGGCTGGACGGAGGCGGAGTTCGACGAGCTGCACAGCCGGGTCGGCACCGGCGGGCCGTTGACGGCCGAGGGGACGGTCGCGGCGGTCGTCAAGATGAACCGCAACCGCACCCTCCACGAAAAACTGTCGCTCTTGCTGGAGACCGGCCAGGCCGAGTTGATCCGCTCGATCGTGGAGGTGATGTACGAGAAGGTGGTGGGGGAGAAGCAGTAGGCAGTAGGCAGAGGGCAGAGAGGAGAATGCAAAATGCAAAATGTAGAATGCAAACTGCAAATTGACGTGGAACCACACAGACCGCGCTAGTCGTTTTTATTCTGTGTCCTCCATTTCGCCTTTTGTATTTCTCATTTTTCATTTTGCATTCGTTCATGTGCGCTGCCCCCTCGATGCCGCCCTAAGAACGCCGCCCTCCTCTGTCATCTGCCCTCTGCCTACTGCCCTCTGCCTACTGCCTACTTCCGCGCCGCCTCCAGCGCCGCAAGCACCGTATCGGCGATCCGCTCCGGGTCGAATCGAGCGGCGGCCCAAGCGGCGACCCCCTGCCGGTCGATCGCGTGGCAGCGATGGACGGCGTCGAGCCACGCGCCCGGCGTCGAACCGGCGAGCACGAAGCCGCTGCGGCCCGGCTCCACGAACGGGGCCCCCGTGGGCACGCCCACCGTCGGACAGCCGCAAAGCAGGATCTCGGCCAAGGCCAGCGGGCCGCGATCGTCGTCGGCCAGGTAGCAGCAGCATCGCGAGCGGCGGGCCGTCTCCCACAACTCCTCACGCCGATACTCGCCGTAGCGGATCACCGCAACGCGGGCAAATCGCCGACGGAGCGATTCCGCGACGCCCGGCCACTCGCCGTTCTTGATGTAGATCAGCACTTCATACTGCGGCGAGTCGGCCGGGCCGGGCGGCTGCGGGAAAATCGGATACGGCCACAGCACGACCGGCGATCGGTTCTCCGGCCCACGGTGATCGAGGATGAGCCGCCGGTACCACTCGGACTCCGTGAACATTAACCGGCACCGAGGTGAATCGAGCACGCCGCATTCCAGCCAGTCCAGGCGTGGCCTTCGGTTGCAGACAAACACCGTGTTCGGCCCCTGGACGAAAGGTAGTCCGCGCCGCGCCCAGCGGATCGCCGTGACCCGATCCTCCCAGCACCAGAACCAAGGGAGTTCGCCCTCGCGGGGCGTGCCGCCCACGACGAGCCAATCCAGTCCCTGGCGGATCCGCCCGCGCAAGACGCGCTGGAGGGCGTATTGCCCGTTCCCTGGGCCGGCCCCGGTGGGCTGGAGAACCCGGCGGATGAGGCGGACGGTTCGCATGGGGAAGTAGTCGGCAGACGGCAGAAGGCAGTGGGCAGTCGGCAGAGGGCAGAGGGCGGAGGGCGGTGGAAACTCGGCGGTCTATGGTTGCATCCAGCGGCAGTGCAGATTGAAGAGTGCAAAATGCAAAATGTAAAATGTAAAATGCAAAATGGAAAATGGAGAATGGAGAATGCAGAAGTGAATAGCGCAGTCTGTGCTGTTTTGCATCTGTTCTTCAATTTGCATTTTACATTTTACATTTTGCATTCTGCATTATTCCCTCTGCCCTCGGCCTACTGCCGTCTGCCTACTTCTTCTCAGAACCCCCGGCGGTGTATTCCCGGCAGGATCCGCGGATTGCGCAGGTCGATGCCCGGGGGATCCGACGCAGCGACAACGGTTTTCTCGACCGGAAAGGTGCCGAGGCGCTGGTATCCGTCGGGCCCCATGGCCGAGAGGTGCGGCCCGGAGCCCCAGACGTAAACGTAGAACGGCCGATAGCCGAGGCACAAGGGATCGGCTGGGCGCACTCCGGCTTGGAGAAAGCGGGCGCCCAGAGCCTGGTCCTCGCCGCTGTCCATAGCCGGATAACCGCAGCGGTGAAACACTTCGCGGCGATAGGCCCAGCCGCCGTGGAACAGCCCGCCGGTGCGGTGCTGACGCAGCATGCCGTCAGGCCGCGGGTAGAGCACGACCGAGGGGCGCGACCACGCGGCCCGGCGCAGCGCGGCCACGGAGGCGGCAAGGGCCCAGGGCAAGTACAGGTCGTCGTCGTCCCAGACGGCCAGCGCCTCGACGTCGGGCGCGACGTGCCGGGCGGCGGCGTTCCGTTTTTCGCCGAGCGTGGGAAACCGCTCGCCTGCGGAGATCAACCGCCAGCGGTCGCCGCTGGTCGGCTCGTACTGACCTGCATCGTCGAGGATCACCAATTCCCGCTCGGGGTAATCCTGCAGCTCGAAGCAGCGGATGAGGTGGCCCAGTTGCGTCGGGCGGAGATAGGTGCAGCAGACGGCGGCGATTTTCACGGGAAGGGGCTGGGGATTAGGGGCTGGGGGCTAGGGGTGCGGGGCGTGGCAAGTACAGCATGCAGAATGAGAAATGAGAAGTAAGAAATGAGAAGTGCAAAATGCGGGAAACACTTTGCGCTTGGCACTTCTCATTTCTCATTTCTCACTTCTCACTTCTCACTTCCTTCCCCCTCACCCCCTCACCTCGTCACCCCTTCAATACCGCCCGCCAGCCGGCCCAGAGGGCTTCCGGGTTGGCGAGATCCTCTTCGAGGACCTTCCTTGCCCGACGGATGATGTCCATCCGGAGTTCTTCGTCGTACGCCAGGCGCGCGGCGTAGTAGGCCAGCTCGTCGTGGGAGTCGGCTAGAAAGCCGGTTTGGCCGTGGCGGATCATCTCCCGCCAGCCCCAGTGGTTCTGGGCCACAATGGCCACGCCGCCGGCCATGGCCTCCAGGCCGGAGCGGGGCCAGTTCTCCTCGGCCCCGCCGCTAGCCTGGATCATGCAGTGCAGCTTGCCGAAGAACTCCTGCGGCGTCTCCTTGCCGGCCGGCAGACACTCGGCCCACGGCGGCGCCTGGCCCAGCTTGCGCTCGACGCCGCGGTCCCAGGCCATGACCCGGGCACGGATCGGGTGCGGGATCCGCCGATAGATCGCCCAGGTGTTGACCGCGTACTTGTCGGCCGCCGGGCGGCTGATCCGCCCCACGACCAACGGCGCCCCCGCCGCATGACCCAGCGGCCGGAAGGGGAACTCCTCCCACGCAAACGCCCCGCGGATCAGGTGGCATTGATCCGGCCGCACCCCGAACTTCGCCAGTTGCCCGAGCAATGCCAACCGTTGATAGCGGCTCTGAAACACGTAGCAATCGAACGGCCCGCGGCATTGGTAGTGCTTGCGCTCGTCGGGGAAGAGCCAAGTCATGCAGTTGACCCACACCACGCGGCAGCCCAGATCGCGGAAGCGGTGGGCGTGCCGGAGGAAACTCGCATTGCAGAAGGAGACGACCGTGGCGCCGGCGAGTCCCGGGACGCTCTTCAGGTCATCCATCGCGGCGGGGATGGTCGAGCAGCCGAGTTCGTCGAGGCGACGGCGCCACCGCTCGTCGGGCTTTGACGTGGGAATCAGATGCACTGCCAGACCGAACCGGCGCCACAGGCGGAGCGTGTGCCAGCATTCGGTGTTGGCCCCGCCCACGTCGCCGGGGTACCCGACCACAAAGACCGGCGATCTCGAAGGATGAAGGATGAGGGATGAAGGATGAATGACCA
>CAYGZI010000524.1:0-4578 GCA_964354245.1 uncultured Planctomycetaceae bacterium | reverse complement strand
ACGATGAATGATGAATGGGGATGCCGAGGGCATTCATCACTCATCATTCATCATTCATCATTCCGCAATCTCCCATGACCTTCCTTCACCCCTGGATAGCCTGGTTGGGCGTGGCAGCGGTGGGCGTGCCGGTGGTGGTCCATTGGCTCACCCGGCCGCGGCCCGTGCGCATGCCGCTCTCCACGCTCCGCTTCGTGCGCGAGGCCATCCGAGAGCGCAGGGCCCGGCACCGCCTGCGGGATCTGATCATTCTCGCACTGCGCACGCTGGCCGTCGTGCTGTTGGTCGCGGCCATTGCCCGGCCGCAGCTCGGCCCGCGCCCGCTCATCTCCGACGGCCAGACAGGCGACACCGTGCGCGTCGTGATCCTCGACGCGAGCCAGAGCATGGCCTCCGCGGACCGGGGCATTCAGGCGATCGACCGGGCCCGCACCGTCGTTGCCGAGCACCTCCGCTACCGGCCCGGGCTCTGGGCCAACCTGGTCGTGGCGGGGGCGGTGCCCCGGGCCGCGTTCGAGCAGGTATCGACCAACTTCGACGCCCTGCGCGAGGAACTCTCCCGATGCCAGGCGTTGCCGGAGCGCATGGACGTGCGCCGCGCGATTGCCCTGGCTTCGCGGCTGTTGGCGCCTGCGTCGGCAGAGGATACCCGGCGGCGGGAGCTGGTCGTGGTGAGCGATTTCCAGCGCTCCACCTGGGCCAGCGCCGATTTCTCGCCCTTGCCCGAGGGGACGCAGATCCAATTCGAATCGGTCGCCCCGGCCCAGGCGCCGGCGAATCTGGCGATTCTTGGGGCCGCATGTCACGCCCGCAGCGCTGGGGCCCAGACCGCGCAATTGGCCGTCGAAGTGGGCAACTACTCGCCCGCGCCTGAGAAGGTGACGGTCGAGGTGGCGGTCGGCGAGGCGACGTACCGGCTATCGGGGACGTGCCCGGCGGGCCGCTCCGTCACGCTCTCCGAGGAGATTCCGCTGCGTCAAGTCGGTTGGCAGTCGGGCGTGGCCCGGCTGGCGGGGGTCGATGATGCCCTGGCGGCGGACAACGAGCGCCCGCTGGTGGTCCGGGTCCGTCCGAGGCCGGTTTACGCCCTCTTGACGCGCCAGCCGGCGAGCCTGCGGCCTTCTTCGAGCCACTTCCTGGAGTGCGCCCTGGTGCCGGACCGGCAGCCCACGGCAAGCGGCGCCGGCAAGGACGACGGCTCGGCCACGGTGAACCGGATCGACCCAGCGCAGGCCACCGCCCAGTCGCTTGCCGCGACGGACTTGATCGCCCTGGAGCACCCGGGGAAGCTCTCCGATGATACGATCAAGGTGCTCAGCGGCCTGATGCGACGCGGTCGGCCGATCCTCTACGTAACGAGCGAGGTGGTGGATGCGGTGAACTTGAAGCGGCTGGCGGACGCGGCCGGCAGTGGGCTGCAGATGCCGGTCGAGTTTCTCCCGCCGCCGCCGGGGCAGTCGCGGCGCGATCTGTTCCTGACCTCGGTCCGACGCGACGACCCGCCGTTCTCCGTATTTGGCGACAGCCTGGAGGCGATCACCCTCCAGCTCCGCTTTGCTGGAGGGCTCAGCTCGCGGCGGATTGCGGGCGGACTGGAGAGCGATCTCTTGGCGTCCTACAGCGACGACACGGCCTGCATGGTCTTGAGTGCGTCGGACGCCGGGGCCCTGGCCGTGCTGAACGCCGACCTCGCGGCGTCCAATCTCCCCAAGACCCAGGCCTTTGTGCCCCTGGTGGGCGAGCTGCTGGAGCTGATGCTCGGCCGCGACCGCGCGACGCACGCGGCCCCCTGCGGCGAGCCGCTCACGGTCCACCTGCCCAGCGACGTGCCCACGACCTCCGGGCTGAGGGTCGTGGGACCGAAGCAGGAGACGGCCACGGCGGCCGGCGAGCCGCTGGGAGATTTGGCGGACGAGGCCGGCGGCGTGGTATGGCATTGGCAGCATCCCACGCAGCCCGGCGTGTACCGCGTGCTGCGGGGCGATCAGACGGTCTTCTCCATGGCGCTTCAGGTCCCCGCCGAAGAGAGCCAACTGGAAAGCCTCTCGTCCGATGTGCTGGCCAATCGCCTGGCCGCGGGCCATGAGGTCTACTTCCGCAACGCGGCCGCCGGGGAAGAGAGCCGCGACGACCTTTGGAAGTGGCTGGTCACCGGCTGCGTGCTCTGTTTGCTGGGGGAGGTGACGGCGTTGTTGGGATTTCGGACATGACGCACCTGACCTTCGACCCCTACATCCCGTTGGCCTTGTGGGTGCCGCTAGCCGCCGCGGCCGGGGCCCTGCTGGCCTGGTACGGCGCGGCCAGCCGCCGCCGCTTGGCGCCGCGGCGGTGGCCGTGGGTGATGACGCTCATGACGCTGGTGGTCGTCGTGCCGCTGGTGATCCTGTTGAACCCGACCTGGCTCCAGCGCATCCCTCCCCCGGCGGGAAAACCGCTCTTGACGATCCTCGTGGACCGCTCGGCGAGCATGGGCACTCGGGACGCGGACGCCGGCGCGAAGGCGACCCGCTACGAGTCGGCCTGCCGCACCGCGGCCGAAATGGCCCGGCAGCTTGCGGACCGCTACGAGGTCCGCGTCTCGGCTTTTGCCGAAGATTGCACGCCGGCGGGCGCGGATCAGCTTGCGCAAAAGACCCCGGACGGGGAAGCGACGGACTTGGCGGCCGCGGTGGAGCAGTCCCTCGAAGCAGACCGGCCGCAGGGCCAGGCCATCGTCGTGCTCAGCGACGGCGCCCACAATGCCGGCGGCGGGGCGGCCCGCGTGACCGAATCCGCCACCAGGGCCAAGGCCATGGCCGTCCCGCTGTTCGTCCATACGCTCGGCGGCGAGGCCGGTGTGCGCGACCTGCAAGTGAGCCTGAACATGCCGCAGGAGCTGGCCTTCATCGGCCAGCGGGTCCCGGTCCGCGTGGGCGTGCGGCAGCGCGGCTCGCTGGGCCGCCGCACGCAGTTGTCGCTGGTCCACGAGGGGAAGATCGTGGAGAAGCGGTATGTGGATCTCGTGCCGGACGGCACGGTCGAGGTCCTCTTTCACGTGGCCCAACCCACCGCCGGGCTCTACCGCTACGAAGTCAAGGCCAGTCCGCTGCCGGAAGAAGTCACCGAGTTGAACAACGCCGCCACGCTCCTGCTGCGCGTGGTCGATCAGCCGATCCGAATCCTGCTCCTGGAAGGCAAGCCGTACTGGGACACGAAGTTCCTGGTCCGCACGCTCACGGCCGATCAGGCGGTCGAGCTGACCAGCGTGGTCAAGATGGCCGAAGGGCGACTCCTGGAGCGCAAGATCACGCGCCGCGACACGCCGAGCGCCGGCGCGGTAAAGGCCCTCGCGGAAAAGCCGGGCCCCGCTCCCAAGCCTCCCTCCCCGCCGGCGCCCCTGGCCGAGCAATGGTCGATCCGCAAGGACGCGGCCCAGGTGCTCGCCGGCCCCGAAGCCCTGGCCGGCTATCAGATCGTCATTCTCGGGCGCGACGTCGAGGTCTTCCTGACCGATCCGGCAATCGCGCGCCTGAAGCGGTGGCTGACCGACAGCGAAGGCTCGCTGGTCTGCTTCCGCGGGCCGCCCTCCTCGCAGATCGGCCAGCGCCTAGGCGAGCTGATGCCGGTCCATTGGACGCCGACCCGCGAGACGCGGTTCCGCGTGCGCTGGACTTCGGTCGGGCAGTCTTTGCGCTGGCTTCCGACCCTGGCCGACGACCAGGATGCGCTGGCGAGCCTCCCTTCGTTGGCGGCCGTGGCCCGGCCCGAGCGCTCGGCGCCGCTGGCCCAGGTGCTGGCGGCCAGTGCCGCGGCGAGCGAGGGCCCGGAAGCGCCGGCGATCGTGTATCACCCGGTGGGCAACGGGCGGGTGGTGGTGATCGAGGGGGCGGGGATGTGGCGGTGGGATTTCCTGCCGCCGCAGTTCGATCGCCACGACGAGGTCTACGCCGTGCTTTGGCGGAGCCTGATCCGCTGGCTGGTGGCCAACGTGGGGCTGTTGCCTTCGGAGCAGATCGCCCTGCGCACCGACAAAGTCATCTTCAGCAATACCGAGGGCGTGACCGCCACCTTGCTGGTGCGCCAGCACGCCCCGGGGACGAAGCCGCCGCAGATCGAATTGACCGGCGGCACGCTTTCGCAGCCGAAGAGTCTCACCCCCGTGCCCAGCGGAACCGATCCCGGGCAGTTCCGCGTGGCCTTCGGCAAGCTCCCGGAGGGGCGTTATTGGGCCAAGATGACGGGCGACTGGGGGGCGAAGAATCCGACGGTGGCCGCCTTCGACGTGCGCGGCAACCTGGCCGAGCGGCTCGACGTGCAGGCCCAGCCCAACCTGATGCGGCGGATCGCGGAGAGGAGCGGCGGGGCCGTCCTGGAATCGGTCTCGCCCGATCGCCTGGCCCAACAGTTCGACGACCACCTGGCCCAGACCCGGCCCGAGCGCGTCGCGCGCTCGACCGCTTGGGACCGCTGGTGGGTGTTGGCCGCGGCGATGGGCGTCTGGGGAGCGGCGTGGGGGCTGCGGCGATGGTCGGGATTGGTGTAGCGGTGGCGGGTGGTGGGTGGTGGGTGGTGGGTGGCGGGAATGCGTAGCGGCCGGGC
>CAYGZI010000523.1:0-4586 GCA_964354245.1 uncultured Planctomycetaceae bacterium | reverse complement strand
CGTCATCGGTTTTGGCGGGTCTCGTTACATCGAGGGGGGCGTCACGATCGGCGGCGCGACGGGGTGCGCTACAGCGTGGACGATTGGCGGCGCCACAGGTTCTGGCGGCGGCGCCACAGGCATCGCGATCCGCATCGGAGGTGTGGCACCTGTCGGCGGAACCGGTTGCGCAAGCCGTGGCACGATCCCGGGCGGCGAGATCGCCCCGGGCGCCGGCTTGCTCGTGGCATCTCCGGTCACGAGACGAAACAAGCCGATCGCCTGGCGCTGGCAATGGGGACACCGGAGCGGCTGCGTTTCGCGCTCGACTTCACCGCCGCAGGAGGTGCAACGAAACGTCTTCACTTCACCGTCACCGTCGCCTTGGTATACACCTTGCCGTTGTCCCGGAGCACGACCCAGCCGTGGACCTCGGTGATCTCCACTCCGCGCGTGGTGGCATTGTGCCGGGCCGCGTCGTATCGTTGGCCGGGGTGGACCAGCTCGATCGCGTTATAGATCCCGGCCGCCTCGCACGTCTTCTGGAGCCACGCGACCAGCGATTCCTCCATCGGGTTGGCGCCCGGCTGGGTCTTGGGCTGCCAGCGGTAATACGCCTCGCCGAGGTCCTTGAGCAACTGCGGCAGCCGCTCCGCCGGCGAAGACTGAAAGATCAAGAGCTGCCCGGCCAACGCGCAGGCCCCCGGCTCCTTGTCCAGGACCCCGCTCAGCAATTGCTGCCGCTGGAACGCCAGCGACGCGTGGTCCGCCAGAGCCGGCCCGAGAATCGCCCGCTCCCACTGGGTACACGAAACGGGCGGCTCCTCCTTGTCCTGCGGAGCCGGCGGGCTCAATAGCTCCGCCATGTGCTCGAAGCCGCGGTCGAGCTGCTCCTGGAGCTTCTGGACCGTCTGGCGCAGGGCGGCTTGCTCCCGGCCGAGGCCCTCCATCTTCTCGACAAGCGGTTGAACCGATGCCGCAGGAGTTGCGGCCGGCGACTCCTTGGCCGCCGGGGCGCGGGCGACCGCATCGGTCACCTTGTCGATCTTGCCGGCCAGGGCGTCCACCTTCTCCCACAGGGCGGCCAGCGCCGTATCGTCCGTCTCCGCCGCGATCGGCGGCGGCTCGCGCCGCGTCAGGTGCGAGGCAATCTGCTCCTTGGCGTTCGTCAAGAGCGTCTCCAGCTTGTCCAATTGACCGGCCAACTCCTTCAGATCGGAAAAGGACGAAGGATGAGGGATGAGGGATGAATCCCGATTTTCCGAGGCTTCGCCGCGCTTCTGTGCGCTATCGTTGCGGTCTTTCATCATTACACCCCCCAGCCCTCATCCTTCATCCTTCATCCTTCTGTCTGTCACCGCCGTCGGCCGATCTCGATGTTGTCCAGCCCGCCGGTATCGAGGTAGTAGCGCTCGTCGGCCAAGGTCCGCCAGGTGAAGTGGACGTTCTCGCCGAGGATGGCGTCCTCGCCGGCAACGATGCCCGTGACCGACACGACCTCCAGGCACTCCTCCTCTTCCTGGGTGGCCCGCTTGCGCTTGATCTTCACCGCCACCTCGGTCCGGCCGATCCGCGTCCCCACGTCCATCTTCAACACGTAGACCGGCGCGGCCTGGGCATCCTCGGCCGGGTTCATCTTGCGCCCGACGATCACGCGCTGGGCCGTGGTGGAGAACTCGGTGATGTCCTCGCGGGCCTGCTCCTCGGCCGGTTGGTAGAGAATCCGCTCGTTGCGGATGCCGCTGGTGGCACCCGTCATCACGCCCCAATAGTAGCTGTTCTCCTTGGCCCGGCCCTGCATCTCGAACTTGAACTGGGGGAGCATCCCGTGGCGGGCGAGAAACTCGATGGCCGCGCCTACGACCACCGGGCTCTTGGGATCGACAATCACGCCCGGGTTGTGGCCGCTCTCGTCCTGGTACGGGTACCAGTTGCCGGCATAGTGCTGGTACATGGGCACGATGCGCGAGGGGGCCAGGGGCACGTAGGTCCGCACGAGCTTCTGGATGTAGGCCAGCTTGGACGGCAGCCCGGCCAGCAGCACCACGTCGGCCTGGTGCTCGACGATCCGCTGGCAGTAGTCGAACAGCAGCTCGTCGAACACGTCGCGGACCACTCCCTCGAACTCGGCCTTGTTCAGGTAGAGCTCCATCTCCTGCTGCACGTTGTAGTAGCCCGGCCCCTTGAGCTTGTCGAACACGCCCTGAAGCGATTCGAGCACGGTCGGGTCCACGATCTCGGGGTCGAGGTGGGAGATGGGCTCGTCCAGCACGTCGTCCACGGCGTTGTTGAGATAGGCCTGGGCCAGGGGGACGAAGAGACGGTTCATCCAGTGGACGCGTTGGGTGCGGTGCTCGCGGTTGCGCGGGACCTCGGGTCCGAACAAGAGCAGGACGTCCTCTTCTTCCAGCCCGAGTGCGTCGGCCAGAGCGGGGACGACGATCGTTTCCAGCAGGCGCTTGACGAGCTGATCGCCGGCCAGCGAGATGCCGTCCTGGTGGAGGACCTCGCCGCGGATGGTGTCGTCGATCTTGGCCTCGAAGCGGTATCGGGCGATCATCAGGTCGGTGGTGCCGCCGCCGATGTCCATGCAGGCGATGCGGAGTTCCCGGCCGCCGTCGCCGAACTCGGGCTCCTCGGCGCCGGGGCGCCGGGGGGCTCCGGGCCGGCGGAGCACGGGCTTCATGCGCCGGCGCCCGGCCGGCCCGCCCACCTGCGGCTCCGGCTCCTCGGGCTCCGGCGCCTTTGTCTGGCCGCGGTCCTGGTGCATGGCCGCGAACCACAGGCGCGGGTCTTGCCCCAACATGCTCAGCTCGCTCCAGATGAACGCGAGGTGGACCGCACTGGCCTCGTCGATCGAGAGATTCAATTCCGGCTTGACCCGCTGGTTCTTGCCCAGCGTCATCGAGAAGACGTTGATCGCCTTCTGGGCCTGGGCCCGGAGCCGCTTCTGCTCCTCCTGGATCATTCCGCTGGGAAAGGTGAGCGTGAGCGTGCGGATCTCGCGCGGCCGGCCGGTATCGCCCGTGGCCGCGCGGTAGGCCATCGAGTTGACGTACCCGTAGGCCTGGCAGAGGATTTCGTGCAAGGCGGCGGTCATCAGGGCCCGGGGGGCGTGGCGCGGCTTGAGCGGGGCCTCGGTGGCATAGTCCTGAGCCTGGATCGGCCCTTCGGAGAGCAGGAAGTCGCGGTCGTCCTCGTGGACGAAGCGCAGATAGGGCCCGCGGAGCGTGGCCGCGTAAGTGCCGGTGGCGCAGCGGTCGGCCGGATCGGCCATGAACCAGTTGGCCCCTTCGAGCCAGCTCTGGTCGTCGGCCCAGAGATAGCGTTTGGGGGAGCTGACGCCGGTGCGCACGTCGCCGTCGGCCCGCATCACCTGGATCACGTCGTCGGCCTCGCGCCCCATGCGGACCATCGAGAGGTCGTCGAAGAGCGGCGGGGTGAAGAGCATTTCCACCTTGGCCTGCTTGGCCTTCTTCCGGCCGCGCCCGAACCAGCCTCCGCGGCCCTCGTCTTCCTCCACGGCGTGATACTCGACCTTCTTCTGCTCCAGCGGGGCAAGATAGGGGGTGTTGCACCAGTGCGTCTTGGACGAGAACCATCGGGCCGCCGCGGAGCTCAGGAACTGGCCCTCCTCGTTCCAGGCGTCGAAGTGGTAGCGGTTCAACAGCTCGAAGGGCATCATGCGCGGGATGCGGGCGATCTCGCCGCTCATTTCCAGCAAGAGGGCCCCGGTGCGGCTGTTGCCGAAGTCCACCACCACGTGGACCTGCTTGGGGTCGCCGGTGAAGGCGGTGGCCGGCCGGATGCAAAGCTCGATGGGGCCGACGCCGCGCAAGGGCTTTCCCTCGAGGTCCAACAGGCCATCGAGCCGAATCTCGACGTCGCGCACGAGCGAGGCCGGGTCGTGGAAATAGCCGATCTCCGGATCGCCGCAGGTGGTCTCCACGGCCAGGAAGAGCCGCGGAGTGCCCGACTGGATGATCTGCCACTGGATGTACCAGTAGTCCCTTGGCTCCTGGCCGACGACGCCGGTGGCCGCGCGGCACCGCTGCCAGCCGTAGCCGATCTGCGCGGTGGTGAAGCGGGCCCCGCCGCGGAGCGGGACGCAAACGACTTGGACGCCGGTGTTGGCAAACAGGACGTGCATGGGAAGGGTTCAGGGTTCAGGGTTCAGGGTTCAGGATCGAGGGCTCAGGGTTCTCAGGCCAGCGACGCGAATCGCCGTCAAGCTGGCGCTCCAGGGTGCGTTCAAGCCCGTTCAGCATGCGGATGCACTCGTCGTACCGATCGCGGAAGGCGTCGTAGACCTGCTGCGGAATGTAGTTCTTCATCAGCGCGATGTACAAATGGTGAATGGTCTCAAGGGCCTCGCCCCGCGCGCGGTTGACCCCTTCGATCTTGTTGCGAACGTGCCGGTCACTGTGCTTCTCTGCAAGGTTTGCCGGTGAGCTGTTCGAAGAACGCCGGACTTGTGAACCCAGCTCGAACCTCTCTTCGGACGGCCACGTGCGCGTCAACTGGCTTACCTCAATGTGAAGCTGGCAGAGCTTCTGATACACCTTGAGGTCCTCGACCCGCATGAAACCGGACATTTCGACTACTCC
>CAYGZI010000522.1:0-4587 GCA_964354245.1 uncultured Planctomycetaceae bacterium | reverse complement strand
CCCTTTGGGAATGGCTGACCTTTCCGGTAGTGCAACGCGAATAGGACACAAGGCCCTTTTCCGTTTAGGACATATATTAGGGCCGACGGATGCACTACTCCGGCCCCATCTGATACAATAAGTCGAGGGCGACCGATCAGGCCGGTTTGCCTTTCCCAGGTTCCCGACCGGAGAGGGACGCCCAAGAACGAACTGCCTCGCATGTCGGTGAGGATTTCATGCTCACTCGTCTGAAAGTCCACGGCTTCAAGAACCTCGCAAACGTGGATGTCTGCTTCGGCCCGTTCACGTGCATTGCCGGCGTGAATGGGGTAGGAAAGTCGAATCTTTTTGACGCGATTACTTTCCTCAGCGCTCTAGCCGATCAGCCGCTCATGGAGGCAGCCAAGTCGGTGCGCGATGAGCGCAACCGCACCACCGACGTGCGGAGCCTGTTCCTGAAGGTGGGCAACGAGCATGTAGACGAGATGACGTTTGAAGCGGAGATGCTAGTCCCGGCAACCGGGCAGGATGACCTGGGACAGAACGCGAAGGCCGCGATCACGTTCCTGCGATACACGTTGGAGCTTCGCTACCGCCGCGATGACGAGCTTCCATCGGCTGAACGGTTGGAGATCACGAAGGAGGACCTCCGGCACGTTAAGGTAGACGACGCGCGCAAGCACCTGCTGTTTCGCCACACGCTAGCCTGGAGGACAAGTGTGGCCAGAGGCCGTCGCAGCGCCCCATTTCTCTCAACGGAAGAGGACGAACGGGACAAGGAGGGCAAAGAACGCCGCATCACACTCCATCAAGACGGTCGTAGCGGCAGGCCGCGACCGTACTTGGCTTCGTCCCTGCCGCGGACCGTGTTGTCGAGCGCCAACGCGGTGGAGAGTCCGACGGCCCTCCTGGCTCGCCGTGAGATGCAATCCTGGCGTCGGCTGCAACTAGAGCCTTCGGCCCTTCGGAACTCGGATTCCTTCAGCGCGCCGATGCACATCGGTGTGGACGGCTCTCACTTGGCCTCGACGCTCCACCACCTTGCCAGGAAGGATGCGGGTAATGGTGAGCCCCACGGCGACAGCAACTCAGTATGCGTTCGCGTCGCGAATCAGCTTTCAGCTCTGGTGGAGGACATTCGCGAGATTCGCGTCGATGTGGATCGGCAGCGTGAACTCCTTACGCTCGAGGTCGTGGACCGGGACGGCAATCTGCACGCGGCTCGTGCTCTCTCCGATGGGACTCTGCGCTTCCTGGCGTTGGCGATCCTGGAAATGGACCCGGAGGCCCAAGGACTCCTTTGCTTTGAGGAACCGGAGAACGGCGTCCATCCCGAACGGATCTCATCCATGCTGAGGTTGCTCAAGGAGCTTTCCGTCGACACCGAAGAGGCTGTAGGTCCCGATAATCCGTTGCGCCAAGTGATTGTCAACACCCATTCGCCCGCCGTGGTTGCGTTGGTGGAAGACAATGATCTTCTGGTGGCAGAGCCTCAACAGACGGAAATCGACAAGAAGCCTTGTCGCGTCGTTGCCTTCTCCTGGCTCAGCGACACGTGGCGGCACGTGGCCTTTCCCGACCGTCGTACGGTCTCGCGCGGTACCCTCGGCGCGTACCTGAACCCCTTTGCGTATGCCGAGACGACCGACGAAGTGTCAGATGGGGCGCGGAGGAGGAAGTCTCCGAAGCGTCGCCGGGTAAAGGACCGTGACGACCTTCAGACGCTCCTCGCTTTCCTGCAAGATGAATGACTCAATCCGGTTCACACTGACAGGAGACGGGCCGTCCGACAGAGTGCTTCTGTACCCTCTGTCGTGGATACTCAGGCGGCGATTGCGCGCGCGGATCACCACTCAACCGCAGTGGGCCGATCTGCGACCACTCCGAGACAAGCCCAAGGGGCTGGCACAAAGAATTCAGGCCGCGCTAGAGCTCTACCCTTGTGACCTGTTGTTTGTTCATCGAGACGCTGAGACGGCGACCCCGGCCGATCGAATCAAGGAGATCTCTGACGCCACAGTTCACTTGGGCGGCACCCCGCCCGTCGTCTGTGTCGTTCCCGTTCGGATGACAGAGGCTTGGCTCCTCTTCGACGAGCGCGCCGTGCGACTTGCGGTTGCGAATCCCAACGGCCGCACGCCGCTTCAGATTCCCGTTCCGGATCCTGAGACGATTCCAGATCCGAAGCACGTTCTGCACGAGGCCCTCCGATTGGCGAGCGGGCTTTCCGGCCGCAGACTCAAGAACTTCAGTGCTTCTGGAGCGGTCCATCTCGTGGCGCAGTACATTGAAGATTTCTCGCCGCTTCTGGCGTTGCCCGCGTTCAAAAGACTGGAAGACGATCTTGCGCACGTCCTCCATGATCGCGGGTGGGACTAGCCTCTGGCTCCGTGACCAACCTCCTATCGGCGGATTTCGGCCCGGAGGTTGTGATTGGCAGCGGGCAGGCCAAACCGCAAAGCGGGTTGAGGCGCCAAGTCGTCCGCTGTCAGCTTTCCGCTCTCACCTTTCCGCCAATTGCCCGCCCATTTCGGCCAAGGTACAATCGTTGGCGTTTGACTCTGCCAATGGGCCTTACTTCGTGTTGCCTCCGGAGGTGCGTATGTCTGGTCTTCCCATCAGTCGCCGGGAGTTTGCCGGCCTGAGCGCGGCTGGGGTCGCCGCCGGAGTCTTGGGCCTCGATGGTGGTGGCGTGTCTCATGCCGCGGGGCCGGCCGGGGCGGGCGACTGGGACCCGGGGCGGCCGATGGTCGTGACGGCCGCGCCGCTGCGCGTGCAGCCGATCCTCATGTACGCGGCCCAACAGCGCCGTGAGGCGGCTAGCTGGCGCTCGTGGGGGCCGATCAATAACAAGGAAGCCGCCGCGGAAGAGGCCGCGCGGATCTCCAAGGAACTGGCGGCGCTGGCCGCCGGGGCCGGATTCCCCCTGCAAATCCTGCCCATCGCGACGGTCACCACAGTGGAACAGGCCCGCAAGGTCCAGGAGGCGGAGTATGACGTGGTCCTGCTCTGTCCGGCGACCGGCTCAGGCGCATTGCTCACGGCGTGCTTCGCCGCCAGACCGGAGCGGGACACGCTGATCTTCGTGCGACACCGCTCCGGGCCGACCTACTACTGGTACGAGGCCCTCAGCACCCGCTATCTCAAGACCGGGGCCGAGCCGCAGGCCGCGACCCCGAGCGCCCGCAACCACGGCCCGGTGACGATCCACGACGTGTGCGTGGACGATTATCAAGAGGTGCTGTGGCGTCTGCGGGCACTGGCGGGGATCAAGAACTTCATTGGGCAGCGGATCGTGGCCTTCGGCGGGGCGGGCGGGAAGTACGACGCGACGGCCCCCAAGGTCGCGCGGGAGAAATACGGACTGGACATCGTCGAAGTCGGCTTCGACGAATTGGTGAAGCGGTTCCAGGCCGCGCGGGCCGATGAGCGGCTTGTGTCGCGGGCGGAGAAGTGGACCGAGCGATACCTCGCCCAGCCCAATACAACGCTGGAAACCACCAAGGCGCGGGTGGCGAGCGCCTTCTTGCTCTACGCGGTCTTCAAGGACCTGATGCGCGGGCATCGTACACCGGCGGTCACGATCGGCAACTGCATGAGCGGCGTGCTGCCGTTTGCGCAGACTACGCCGTGCATGGTGCTGAGCTGGCTCAACGACGAGGGATATCCGGCCTTCTGCGAATCGGACTTCGTGATCATTCCGGCGGGAATCTTGCTGCACTACATCGCCGGGCGCCCGGTCTTCATGCACAATTCGACGTTTCCGCACGGCGGGATCGTGACCTGCGCCCATTGCACGGCCCCGCGGCGCATGGACGGCAATCGCTACGAGCCGGCGCGGATTATGACCCATTACGAGTCCGACGCCGGCGCGGCCCCGAAGGTGAACATGGCCGTGGGCCAGGAAGTGACGTTCATCGACCCGGAGTATGCGACCGGGCGATGGGTCGGGTTCAAGGGGATCATCCGCGCAAACCCGATGCTGGAGATCTGCCGCACGCAGCAGGACGTGGAACTCCAGGGCGATTGGAGGAAGCTCATGGCCGAGGCCCGGGACTCGCACTGGATGATGGTCTACGGCGACTGGCTGCGGGAACTCGGCTACGCCGCGGGCAAGATCGGCGTCCGGTGGGTGGATGTGACCAACGGGTCGTGAGCCTGCGGATCGCGGAGACGGCAATGAATAGTCCACCAGGAAACGGGGACGGGGCTAGTTTGCCGGAACGGCCCGGAGGGTGCTTCGCACAAACTAGCCCCGTCCCCGTTTCCTTTCTTGCGTGCCTCGCCTTGCTCGCCGCGGCCACAGAAGCGGTGGGCGGCGAGATGGAGCGGATCGGCGTTGCCCCAGACGGACGGGGCTTCGTCCTGGAGAAGTCCAAGCGGCCCTTTGTCCCCTGGGGCTTCAACTACGACCACGACGAGACCGGCCGTCTCTTGGAGGACTATTGGGTCGCGGAGTGGCCCAAGGTCGAGGAGGACTTCCGCGAGATGAAGGACCTTGGGGCCAATCTCGTGCGGATCCACCTGCAGCTCGGCAAGTTCATGAAGGGACCCGGCCAGCCCGACGAAGCGGCGGCCGCGGTCGCCAGCCGCGCCAGCAGAATT
>CAYGZI010000521.1:0-4613 GCA_964354245.1 uncultured Planctomycetaceae bacterium | reverse complement strand
GCCCGCGCCCCGGCCGCCGCAACCGACCAGCGCCAACTGAATCGTGTTGTTCTCGCCTGCATGGACGTGGGGGACGGACCCGGCCAGCGCCGCGGCCGCGGCGATCCGGCCGGTGTTTTTCAGCAGTTCGCGACGCGACGTGAGGGTATTCTTGCTCTCGCTCATGGTGGGGCTCCAGGGGAAGGAAGGATGTGCGGGATGTCTTCGGTGGCTCCGCTAAAGCCCAGGGGCTGCAACCCCCGGGCTTTGGGTGCAATTATGGTTGCTCCCCAGCCGCTCCGCAAGCCCTATGCCGGCCGTGTGCCACTGCTTGCCGTCAGGCAAGCAATGCGGTGAGCTGCGCGAAGGCACTGCTTCTGCGAAGCAGTGGCACACGGGCCCCCCGCAAGCCCTAAGCCACCCGTGTGCCACTGCTTGCCGTCAGGCAAGCAGTGCGGCGAGCTGCGTGAAGGCACTGCTTCTGCGAAGCAGTGGCACACGGGCCTTGCAAGCCCTAAGCCACCCGTGTGCCACTGCTTGCCGTCAGGCAAGCAGTGCGGCGACCTGCGCGAAGGCACTGCTTCTGCGAAGCAGTGGCACACGGGCCTATGCCGATCGCCCGCGGCCCGGATAAACGGCCTTCTCAGTGACGATGCAGTCCATGAAGACGTCGCCCGGGAGCATCGGAACCTCTGGGACCAGTTGGCACTCAAAGGCCACGCCGACGGCCAAGGCGTCCGGCCGCAGTCGGGGAAGGAAGCGGTCGTAGTAGCCTTTGCCGTGTCCTAAGCGACCGCCGCGGCGGTCAAAGGCCACGCCGGGGACCATCACCACGTCGATCCGCTCGGCTTGCAGCCGCTTGCCCGGCAGGGCCCGCAACTCGGGCCGCGGCTCCAAGATGCCGAGCGTGGCCGGGGCCAGCTCGTCGAGGGACTCCAAGTGGAAGAGTTCCAGCTCATCGCCGACGCAATACGGGACGACGACACGCTTGCCTTTCGCGCTCGGCTCGGGGAGCAGCCAGTGCGTCTGGACTTCATTGGGTAGACCGACGTAGAGCATCAAGGTCTCGGCCGCGGCGTACTCCGCCAGGGCGGCGAAGCGGTCGCAGATCGCGCGGCTCAGCGCGTCCTTGTCGGTCTGGGTCTGCCGGGCCGACTCGGCCCGGCGGCGCAGTTCTTGCTTGAGACTTCGCAAGTCGGCGGATGGTTCCATGGCGTAGAGCGACGTCACGGCTTGCCGGGGACCGTGGTCGGCGTAAGCGATGGGCCTTCCGGCTTGGGCTCTGGCGCCGCCACGGGCGGAGTGGCGGCGGGTGGCGTTGTTGCGGGCGGAGCCGGCTTTGCACCCGGCGGGACTGCACCTGCGGGCGGGGCCGCAGGCCGCGCGACCTGGAGGCTCCATCGCCGCAGGTTCTCCTCGAACTGCTTCCCGCTCTTTTCGGTCTGGTCGATCGTACGGGGTCGAAAGACGACAAAGCCTTGACCTTCGCTGCGCACCCCGCAGGGCACGTTTACGCGGACCTGCTTCGGCGTCTTTGGAGGTCTGGCCGTCTTCGGTTGCGCGACGACTTCCCCGAGGAGCGGGATGATTCCTTCGCGTGAGAGGTCATCGAGCGTCATCTGCAGAAAGAGGGCGCCGGGGGCCAGAGCCACCTTCACGGGCGTGTTGGGGGTGAAACCTTCCAAGACGGGATGGCGGGCATCGCTCGCGAACACCACGCCCTCCACTTGACCGCTCGGATTGGCCTTCAGCTTGAAACCAAAGGCGCCGGCCAGGTCCGTCTCCAGCCAGAGGACCCCGCCCTCGCCGACCCATTTATGGAGCTGCTCGACTTGTTCGGCGCCGACCGTGGCTCGATTCAGGCGGATCCAGAGCACGCGGAGCTTCTCCGGCTCGGCGAGCGCCTTTTCGAGTTCCGGCACCGTCGCGATCACGGTCACCTCGTCGCGCGCAAGCGGAGGCGGCCCGTCACCTGCCCTTCCCGTCGGAACGACCACCTTTCCGATGCAGAACAGGCGGAAATTGAGCCAGAACTTGGCGCCGTCGTAGAGCGTGGTCTCGACCGGCTTCACGTCGCTGATCCAGCCCTTTTCGTAAGCGATCAAGGACCAGCACGTACTGTCGCCGGACTTGAGCAAGGGATACACCTTGGTGTGCGACAGGTCGCGGGCGTAATGCCCCGCCGCGCGGATGGTGACTTTCTCACAATCCTTGAGGATGGGACAAGCCTGCGCCGACATGGCCGGAACGCACGTTGGCGTGTGACCTGGGTCTCCGACGATACCATACTTGACATCGAAGAGCGTCAGGACGTTACTGTTTGCCCAGAGGATGCCGCCTTGGGCCACCCATCGCCGCAGCATCGCGGCCTCCTCGGAGCGGAACTGGTCCGCCGTACACGAGTCGGCTACCTCGATGACCTGGTGCGCCGCGGGGTCGTCAACGATCGCGCGGATCACGCCCGGCGAGCTGAGCCTTGCGACTTTCAGCTCTCGCTCCACGAGGGCGAGCAACTGGTCGTCTTGCGGGTCCCCGGTCTTGCCTTTCTGGCGCCGCCAGGTTTCGATCTTCTCGGCGATCTCCAGTCTCAGCGGACTTTTTGGGACGGCCTTTTGCAGGGCTTCGGCCAAGCGGATCGCCTCGTCGGCCCGGTTGGCCTCGAGAAGCACCTTGGCCAAGGCGAGCACCTCCTGGTCGAGGTTCTTGGTGTCCGGGGACTGACTCAGAAGCTCGTCGGCGGCCGCGCGGGCGGCAGCGACGTAGCCCTGGTTCTGGGAGATCCCGCGCGCGCCGAGCTTGGCGACGTCGGAGACGACGACCATGAGCACCTGGGGTCGGGACGCACTCTTCTTGGCGTTGTCCGCGATTGTCAACTCGATGGCGCGGCGGAGCCGCTCGTCGCTGGGCTGCGGATTCAGCGCGAGCCAGAGCAAGGCGGCTTCTTCGGTCTCGGCGAGCTTCGCGTTCAGACGCAGGGCCTCGTCCATGGCCCGGCGCGCCCCGGCGGCGTCGGTCTGCTGGAGCCGCTTGGCGGCGTCGAGGTAGAGATCGCCGGCCTCGGCCGTGCGGGGCCAGCCCGACAGGGCCCGGTCCAAGGCCTCCAGGAGGCCCTGGGGCTCACCCGCCTCAAGCTGCTTCCTTGCCAGGGCCACGTGCTTGCGCACGACCTCGTCGCGCTTCTGCGGGTCCTTTTCCATGGACATCGCCGCCCGAAGCAGCTCGGAGGCATACTCGCGCTTGCCCGCGTCGGCGTGTTTCTCGGCGGCTTGCAGGAGGCCGGCGCTCATGGGACCGGCCAGCGGCGGCTCTTCGGCGCTCCACCGGCGGATGTGGGCAAGCATCGGGTCCCCGGCCGGCGCCGGCCCCGAGGGATCCGCGAGGATCGCCGCGAGGAAGGCCGAGACCATCGCGGGGTCCTTCCCGACCGTTTGCCCGAGGAGTCTTCCGTCCGGCATCCTGCCCTTGGCCCCCAGGCCCTCTTTCATCACCTGCTTTGCCTTGGCCGCGAGTTGGCTTGCGGTCTGTTTCGCGTCGGCCAGCTCCAGGTCCTGGAGGGACTTAGCCAGCACCAGCGCGCGGCTCAAGGCATCCGGCGCGCCGGCCGGGACGAGATCCAGGAGCTTATCGAGGTCGAGCGTGCCCCGGTTGCGCCAGACCTCGCCAGCGGCGATCGCGTCTTTGAGCAGCCGCTGCGGTTTGTCCAGGGCCTCGGCTGCGGCTTGCTGCTCCTCCTTCGCCGCGGCGTACTCCTTGAGCATCGCCATGCCGAGCAGATAGGGGGCCTCCTTCGGAAACAGATAGGTCTTTTCGTGGAACGGCTTGAGCACGCCAACGGCGCCGCTGAAGTCCTTTGCGGCAATCAAGCCCTTCGCCTTCTGCACAGTCAGCCACTCGCTGACGCCGAAGTAGCCGACCGCACCGAGCACGCCAACAAACACGAGCCAGAACAAGATCCAGACCAGACGGCCGAGGATGCCGCGTCCCGGCGCCGGGGTCTGAACGGGCTGCACGCCGGCGACCGGTGCCCCCGGACGCAAGGCGGAGGCAAACGGCTCGACTTGGCCTAGGGGCAGCCACTTAGGCGTTCCCTCGCGCCAAACCGGCACACTGGCTGCCACCTGCCCCGTGCGCACGGATTGCACGATCTGATCGGCGGAATATGGCCCGACCGGCTGGTTGCCGGGGCCCAGAAGGTACCACATTGGGGTTGCTCCGCTGCTCATCGTCCGTTTTCTCCTTTCCTGGGAGCCGGCGGCATCAAGAAAACGGCCTGTTGGCTCGGATCTCGCTTGTCCGCAAACGTCCCAGCCGCATGCCTCTGGATCGGAAGTCGTCATCCGGGTATCTGCCCCGGGAAAACTCCGTTCCGAGTATACCGCCGAGCAGTGGATCCGCAAGCCCCTTGGAGACTGTGCGGCGCTTTGCTATGCTTCGCGTTAGAGCGACGGACCCGATGAACGTGAATGGCCACGAAGACGACTACCAGCCGGTGACCGATGAAGTGCGATCCGTGGGCTTCTTGCCGGGCACGGGGATCGAGGTCATCCGGCCGGGCAAGCGCCGGGGGCCGCCGCGGCGCGTGCTGTTCGATTGCGACGGCACCTTGAGCCTCATCCGGGAGGGCTGGGTGGGCG
>CAYGZI010000520.1:0-4634 GCA_964354245.1 uncultured Planctomycetaceae bacterium | reverse complement strand
GAAGACGGCTGGCGGGTAGCCGCCGATGCCGACGCTGCCGATCCTGGGGTGAGGTGGCGACCCGCCAGCCGTCTTCGCGAAGTAATCCGAAATCCGAAACCCGAAATCCGAAACGAATTCCAATGACCGAAAACGGGAATCCAAAACGCCCAACGATCCGTTGTGTAGACTTGGATTTCGGGCTTTGGATTTGTTTCGGATTTCGGATTTCGTGTTTCGGATTTGGCTACTGCCACCGCCCGCGCCCCCAGGCCGTCAGGGCCTGTAAGCTCGCAAAGCCCATGTAGCCGAAAAACACGGCCGTCAGAACGCTCCGCCACTCGACCGCGGCGTACACCGCAAAGAAGACTGCCGCGAACGCCGAGATCATCAGCGAAAGCCGGAGGCCCTCGCGCGGCATCACCCGCTGGAGGAACTCCCGGGAAATCTGGCCGCCGTCCAGCGGATAGATCGGCAGCAGGTTGAGCAGGCCCCAGAAGACGCTCACCAGGAAAAGCTGGTTGATGAACACGGCGAAGCCCACAGGGACGTTCGGGTCGATCAGCACGGGCAAGGCCACGAACGGGAAGCCGGTGACCACGGCCACTTCGTACCGGGCCAGCTTCAGCAGGTAGTAGACCGCCGCCGCCAGAGCGAATTGGGCGCCCGAGCCTGCGGCGGAAATCGCGATCTCGCCCGCCGGACCGGGGTTCCTCGCGCCCAAGACGCCCGGGCCGCGCAAGGTGAGTCCCCCCATCCCGTAGAGCACTACGTAGGGATAGAACCCGAAGAGCCGCGTCACCGCGGCGTGTCCCAGCTCGTGGACCAGGATGGACAGGAAGGCCGCGACGATCCAGGTCAGGAGGGCCATCGGCTCGCGGTAGCCCAGCCCCAGAATGAGCGTAAGGAGCCAGAACATGGGGTGGACGCGCACGGGAACGCCGAAGAGCGAGAAATTCAGGTCGCCTTCGCTGTGTGGCGGCTCCTGCAACAGCACTGAGCATCTCCTTCGTGGGGTCGATTCATCGTCCGTCGGCAACGCGCGGCACAAGTGCCGCGGCTAAACGGCGCCCCGATAGAAAGTGCGGCCGTGGAATCGCGTGCGTCGGACGCGGCAGGTGTTCCAGCACATACTCGGCCGCCCGGGCCGACGCACCGCCGTGGCCGACCTCCGCCTTCAGACGCTCTAGCCGGGCGACCAGGGCCTCGCGGGCATGCCGGTCCGTCAGCCAGCCCACGACGTGCTTGGCGATCTGGGCCGACTTGTCCTCGCAGGTCAAATACTCGGGGAACAAGACCCGGTCGGCCCCTTCCTGGCCCGGGTCGAAAGGGGTCACGTCGTCCGGGAACAGCTCGTCGGCCGCCAGCAGGTTCACCAGCGTAATGTACTTCACCTTGCGGAAGAACTGCTGCACGAACATGGCCGGCCTGCTGATCCAATACAGGATCACGCTCGGCTTGGCGTGATACAGAAGCTCCAGCGAAACCGATCCCGAGACGGCCGTGCAGCACTGGGCCGAATGGATCAGCTCCGGCGTCTTGCCCACGAAGACCTCGATGGGCTGCCCGCTTGCCGCCACCTGTTGCCGGGCGATCTGGGCCTGGTGCGGTTTGAAGGCGGCCACCGCAAACCGCACGCCCGGCACCGCCGCGCGGACGTGGGCCGCCGCCTTGAGGAACCAAGGGAAGTTGTACGTCACCTCTTGCGTGCGCGAGCCGGGGAGGATCGTCACCAGCGGGCCCGGCTGGTCGCGCAGTCGCGCCACCAAGGGCTCGTCGAGCGGCTGGCGGCGGACCTCGTCGAAAAACGGATGGCCGACAAACGTGGCGTTGCACCCGTGCTGCCGGAGCCAATCTTCCTCGAACGGCAGGCAGCAGAGGACGTGATCCACCAGGCGCCGCATCTTGCGCACCCGCCACTGCGCCCACGCCCAAACCTGCGGCGGGGCATAGTAGAACACGGGAATGCCGTGGGCCTTGGCCCGCCGGGCTATCCACCAGTTGAAGCCCGGATAGTCGATGAGCACCACGGCATCCGGCCGCTGGTGCTGGAAGCACTTGTCCGCCTGCACCACGAGGTTCCAGAACTTGTGCAGGTTGACCAGTGCCCGGGCGATCCACATCACGGCCAGGGCGGTCAGGTCGGCGTGGAGGCGGCAGCCGGCGGCGGCCATCTGCGGCCCGCCATAGCCGATCGCCTCGAAGCCGCCGCAGCGGGCCTGCAATTGGCGGATGAGATTGGCGCCGTGCACATCGCCGCTGGGCTCGCCGGCCGAGAAGAAGACCCTCAGTCTGGAGTGTGCAGACATGGCGGCAGTATCGCAGAATCGCGGTCCGCAAAGAAGCCCAGTTCGCGCCGCAATAACCCACAGCGCCGCAACGGGTTACGCCATGCCGCTTGCGGGCTCATAAAGCCGCGACCGGCGGTCGCGCCGAATAGACCGCGACCGGCGGTCGCGCGGGATGGGGACCGCGACCGCCGGTCGCGGCTTTATGGAAGTCAACGGTCACCCTTCGCGGAGCACCACCGCCGGGTCCTGCGTCAGCGCCACGAGCATCGGCAGATAACTCGCCACGGCAGCGACCGCCGGGGCGCCGACGAGGGCACATACAAGGATCTGCCAGGGCACGGCCAAGTCCTGCGCCGGGACATCCAGCGCCCAGACTCCCAGCCACTCCCCAAGCCAGCTCCCGGCCCAGAGGCCGATCAGCCCGCCCACCAGCCCGATCAGCACCGCCTTGGCCAAGAACAACCAGCCGATGAGCCCCGAGCCCTTTCCCAGGGCCCGCAGCAGTCCGATCTCGGTCCGCCGCTCGCGCACGTTGGCCAGCGACAACAGCCCCACCCAGACCGCGGCGCCTAGGACCACCACCGGCGCGACCACCTGGGCCAGCATCTCCAGCCGCTTCTCCATCTGCGCGCGCGACTCTTCGACCAACGCCCGTTGTTCGGCCCGGGCCAGCGCCATGGACTTGAACTCGGTGATCCGCGTCTCGGGCAAGACCTCCTCCAGTTGCTTGCGCACGTCGGCCAGGCTCGACCCGATGCAGCGGCATCCCAGGGCCATGATCTGGTTGACTCGCCCGGGCTTGTTGAGCACCGCCTGGGCGTCCCGGAGGGTCATGGCGATGGAGATGTCTTCCTTGCTCCCTTGCTCCGGGAGGATGCGGGCGATGCGAAAGGGCTTGCCCAACACCTGGGTCGTGTCGCCCGCCTTGCGTCCGGCGCCCAATTCGTAGCCGAGCAGAACGCTGCCGGGCTTGATGTCGTACCCCATCGGCCTCTTTTCGGCGCTGTGGGCCTGCGGCGTCTCAGGGAGGTATCCGACCAGGAGGACTTTGCGGTTTTGCCAGTCGATCTTCTCCTGCAAGGTGGCCACCAGGTGGGTGACGAGCGTGAGCCGGCGGTCGGCCGCCAGGCGAGCGACGTACTCTTGAGGCATGTCCTCGGCGGCGAAATCGCTGTTCCAGAAGTCGCTCATGTCGGTCTTGCGGTGGACGATCATGAGGTTGAAGCCCAGGTCGCGCATGATGCGGCGGGTTTCTCTCTCGACCTCGGCCGACTGGGCCCGCGTTTCCTGCCGGTAGCCGTCCACCAGCATTGGGGCGGCCACGAACAAGGTCACGGCGAACGCCACGGCCAGCAGGCTCATGGCGAAGTTGAGCTTGCGGAAGCGGATTTCGGCAAGAAGGAGTCGCAGGGGGTTCATCGACGCATTATACCTCGTCGCGGCTGACCTGGACCAGATGGGCATGGTGCCGCGGCTCCTCGAGCCAGAAGGTCAGGCCGGCGCAGGCGAGCATCACGAAAAACGTGCCCGCCGCCACCACCTCGAAGCCGGTCAGGTCCACCAGCTTCCCGATCACCGGCGAGAGCAGGAAGGGCGGAAGAAGGGCAAGGTTGACGATGCTCAAATAGCGCGGATGATGGCGCGGAGGGCACAACTCCAGGGCGTAGTTGGCCAGGATCGTCGGCACCAGCGGGGTCAGTCCCAACGGGATGAAGACCACCCAGAACCACTGAGGCCCCACCCCGGCCAGGTGCGGCACACAGAGGGCATATACCGGGGCAATCGCCGCGCCCAGGATCGCCAGCCGGAGCGTGAGCCGGTAACCCCAACGGTCGGCCGCCGGTCCGAGAATCAGACTGTAAATGGTCACGGCCGTGGTGTGCGTGATCACAAAGAGCACGAGGTTCTCGTCGGTCAAGCCGAGTCTCTCCCTGGCAAACCATTGGTAGTGGGGGATGACGACCAGGCCCATGCCCGACAGCACGATCAGGGCCACCAGGCGACGAAGGTTGGCGTCGCGGCGGAGCGTCCGGACGGTCTCGGTCACGCCGTTGGTCGGCGCCGGCGGCCGCTCGCCCGCACCGCTCGACGGCTCGCGCAAGAGGCCGACTATCAGTGCCGACCCCAGAAACGCAATCCCCACGGAAAGAAAGAGGCATCCGTAGCCCGGCACCGGGGATTCGAGCCAGCCGGGCATGAGCCACCAGCAGAATAGGATCGTGGGAAAGAGGCCCCAGAAGGTGGCGCCCCAAAGGAGCTGCCCGCGCCGCGTGGGCCGGATCAGCTTCCCCTGCACGGTGCCGAACGCCATCAGGTACAGCCCATAGACCGCAAAGAACACGAACTGGATGGCCAACAGCAGCG
>CAYGZI010000519.1:1879-4643 GCA_964354245.1 uncultured Planctomycetaceae bacterium | reverse complement strand
AAAAATTGGCGCTGTTGAAAATCGCGCTCTGCAAGGCCCCCGCCTTGAGCAGCGCCTCTTCCGCCTGCTTGCGCGCGGTGTTGTCGGTGCCGATCAGCAGATAACCGATGATCCCGCCTTGTGCGTCGCGCAACGCCGTGACCGACACGATGGCCGGAAAGCGGCTGCCATCCTTGCGGATATAGGTCAGCTCGTAGATGTCCTCTATCCCGCGCGAGGCCTTGAAAACCAACGCCTCAAAGCCCGGCGTGATCGTGGTCCCGAGCTCGACGCTCAAGGCTTTGGCTCGCGTAATCACTTCCTGCGGATCAGAAATGTCTGCCGGGGTAATCTTGTTCATCACTTCGGCGGCCGTATAGCCCAGCATCCGCTCGGCGCCGACGTTGAAGATTTGAATGACCCCCCTTTCGTCGGTGGCGATGCTCGAGAAGTTGGCGCTATTGAAAATCGCGCTCTGCAAGGCCCCCGCCTTGAGCTCGGTGCCAATCAACAGATAGCCGATGATGGCGTCTTGCGCGTCGCGCAGAGCCGTGACGGAGACCACCGCCGGGAACCGGCTCCCGTCCTTGCGGATATAGGTCAGCTCGTAGATATCTTCGATCCCGCGCGAGGCCTTGAACACCAATGCTTCAAAGCCTGGCGTGATCGGGGTTCCGAGCTCGACGCTCAGCGCTTTGGCGCGCGCGATCACTTCCTGCGGATCGGAAATGTCGGCGGGGGTGATTTTGTTCATCACTTCGGCGGCCGTGTAGCCCAGCATCCGCTCGGCGCCGACGTTGAAGATCTGGATGACGCCCTTCGCGTCGGTGGCGATGCTTGAGAAGTTGGCGCTGTTGAAAATCGCGCTCTGCAAGGCCCCGGCTTTGAGCAGCTCTTCTTCCGCAAGCTTGCGCGCGGTCACGTCTTCCATGGCGAGCACCAGCAGCTCACCGTGGTGGCCCGCCTGAAGCTTGCGGGCATTGAGCAGCATCACCCTGCGCCCAATGACCGGGAAGGTGTGCTCGAGCTCAAAGTCGTTGAAGACGGAGCTCTTGGGGACAACGTCCTCGAGCAGCGTCCGCAGGTCGGGGATGTCCCACTGGCCGTTGCCCAACTCGTAAATGAGGCGGTCCGCGGTTTCTTCGGGAGAGACGTGAAAGGTCTGATAGAAGGCGCGGTTGGCGGACCGGACGCGCAAGGTGGCGTCGAGGATCAACAGGGGCTCGCGCACCGTGTCGACGATGTTCTGGGCGTAGTTCTGAATGTCCTCAACCAGTGGTTCTCGTTTCATCGTAATCGGGCTCATGGCGCCCTCGTGGGGTCATGCGAGGTCAGGAGGGGTTGGACGCCGGGCTCGTGGGCGGCCCGCTGCGGCCGAGACCTCGACCGCCAGGATGGCGATGTCGTCTTGGGCACTCGCGGCGCCGCGCCACCGCTCGATTTCCCCCAGCAGGGCAGCGACGTCCTCCTGCAGTGGCTCGGAGCAGCCCCGGCCGATCGCCTGCAGGAGCCGGGCGTAGCCGAACTGCTCGCCGACGGGGTCCATTGCCTCAGGGACGCCGTCCGAGTAGAGGTATAGCCGGTCCCCTGCCGCCAGGCGGACGGACCGCTCCTCGTAGGCGTCCTCCGCCAGGCCGATCGGGAGCGCTTGGCTTTCGAGGATCACCGGCCCCGCGCCGGCGGGGAGATGCACCGGGCCGGGGTGTCCGGCGCAAACGTAGGGGAACTCACCGGTCGCGGCGTCCAGGATCCCGTAGATCATCGTGGTGAACTGCGCGGTCGCCGGGTCGAAGGGGAAGAGCCGGTTCAGGCGGTCGGCGACCTCGGCGGGCGGTGTGATTTCGGGCCGATCCGGGACGTTGCCATCCCGGACCAGGATCGAGGAAGGGTCCGGCGGGGGCGACAGGAGACGAGTCAGCGTCACCGACAACAGGGCCGACGCGACGCCGTGGCCGCTGACGTCCAAAATGTAGAGCCCGATCCGCCCTCCGCCGAGCGGCACGATGTTCAGCCCGTCGCCACCCAGCTCGTCGCAGGGCCGGTAGATCCAGGCGAAGGCCGTGCCCGGCACGTGGGGTAGCTGGCGGGGCAGGAAGGTTTCCTGAATCTTGGCCGCCGCCTTCAGGTCGCCTGACATCCGGTCGTTGACCTTCTCCAGTCGCGCGTTGGTCTGTTCCAATTCCCGGTTCCGCTCGGCCAAGGTCCGCTCCAATTGCTTGACCTGCTCGGCCGCCCGCTTCAGCGCCAAGTGGGTCTGGACCCGGGCCAGGACCACGGGGAAGTCCAGCGGTTTGGTCACGTAGTCGTTGGCCCCCAGCGCCAGGGCCTTCACAATGTCCTCGCTCTCCCCGCGGGCGGTCGCCATGATGATCGGCAGGTCGGTTGCGGTGTGGGCCTCCCGGAGGATCTTCAGGACCTCCAGGCCGTTCAAGCCCGGCATCATGACGTCGAGGAGGACCAGGTCGAAGCGATGATCCCGGATCAATTCCAGCGCGCGGTCGCCGCCGTGGGCGACGGCGACACCGTAGCCCTTGCGCTGGAGGCGCCGCGCGAGCATGTCGCGGTTCATCTCGTTGTCATCGACGACGAGCACGCAGGTTTGACCTGCCGGCGTCTCGCCGATCTCCTTGGCCTTACCGTTTTTCTTCATCTTCTACCCTGGTCTTGATCCGATTCGATAGCTCCGCTTCGCCGAGTGCTACGTCTTGGACTTGCCCTTCGATTCGCCGCTGGACTTGCCCTTCGATTCGCCGCTGGACTTGCCCTTCGATTCGCCGCTGGACTT
>CAYGZI010000519.1:0-1779 GCA_964354245.1 uncultured Planctomycetaceae bacterium | reverse complement strand
GCCCCTGGATTCGCCGCTGGACTTGCCCTTCGATTCGCCTGTGGACTTGCCCCGGGATTCGCCTCTGGGCTTGGGCTCGACCTTGAGATCCGGCTTGGGAGCCGCATAGGTCCTCGGCGGAGCCTGGTCCTTGGCAAGCTCAGCGACTGACTTCGCCATAATCGGAGACCTGGGAAGTCTCACTTTGGCCGGCACGAACTGGCTGGAAGGCTTTTTGGCTGACGCACCCGCCGTTGCGCTTTCCAGTATTTGCCGCTGCTCGCGGGTCTTCTGGACCTCTTGCCCGTGCTGGGCGAGCTTCTGTCGTGCTTCCTTGTCCAGCGGCTGGAATCGCCACGGGTTGTCCTTGCTCGTTGACAATTGGGCGAGTGGCGAGGCAACCACGAGGCCTCTTCCCGGTAGATTCACTCCGCTCGCAATGAGAGCTCTCTGGGCCGCCCACGTACGCGGTGGCCGGGCGGCCTCCTGCTCGCGACGGAGCCGGAAGTCCGCTGCCACGCGGTTCTCCCATTGAGGGTCCTGCCGATACTGCCAGCGCTGGTGCGCGTAAATCGGATCGTAGCCGTAGCGGCTGGATTGGAACGAGAACCAGGGGAAGAACCCTGCGTTCTGGTAGTTGGCGGCGTAGTAGTCGCCGTAGTAGTAGTGTTGGTAGCGCGGGCGCAAGAAGAGGTGGTTGGCGAACACGCCCAGGTCGATCACCGTCGCAGGCGAGTAGGAAAAGCCCGGCCGCGCGTATATGCCGCGATTGAAATAGACCGGCGCAAACAGCACGCCGCGGCGGCCGATCGAGTAGTCCCAATAGCCATCGACGAAGACGTAGCCGCGAGGGGCCCACACGTAATGGTCGGGGACCCAAACCCAATTCGGCTGCACGGTCGCCCAAAAACCGGGGCGCCAAGCGTAGCGGCGCTCATGCCACACCCAAGAGCCTGGCAGCCAAGTGCTGTCCGCCGAGGGCGCGGCAATGTTGGGGCCGGCTTCGACCGTCGCAGGCGGCTCGGGCAGGTATTCCACCTCGCTCGCGTTGGCGTCGGCCCAGTAGCCGGAGGTCCACTGAAAACCCTGCCTGGACTTGCCCCAATACCCGGGGACCCATTGGCGGCCAGGCGGCAGGGCGCGCCAGACGCCGCTGACCCAAAGGAAATCGCTCCGCTCGTCGTCCCAACCCCAGTAGCCGGGGATCCACGCGACGTTGGCCCCCTCCGGTTTCTGGTCGGGCGGCAATTCTTCGATAGCGGCCGGCGGCGCCTTCGGCACCACGATGCCCGGCTCCGGATCGAAAGTCACCGTCTCCGCGAAGCCCTCGTGTACCGGCCCGCGGGTGAGCACTTGCACCCCTTCGTCGACGTCAGCCCGGCCCCGCTGTGCGGCAATCGCCTTGTCCAATCCGAAGGCTGTGCCGAGGGCCACCAGTGCCGTGACGATACATAGTTTGGAAACGTGACGTAGGTTCATGATTTTTCCTCTTTGCAGGAATGGTCAGGTTCTCCTTGACAAGAAGGCGGGCTCAGTCGGCCAGTTGCCGACAGGATCCGTGATTGCGATCTCAAAAGTGAAACGCCGTTCCAGGCGGTGGAGCGACAAGGCGGCGTCAATCGGCCCGGTGATCCTCGGCGTGACGATATCGCCAAGCGAACTCGATGCATCACGCAACCGGCGCAGCGAGGCATTCCGTCAGGCTGCCTGACCGGCCGTTGCCGTTGCCGTTGCCGTTGCCGTTGCCGTTGCCGTTGCCGTGAATCCGCTCCCACACCTCCGAGCGATGGACGGGAACAT
>CAYGZI010000518.1:0-4657 GCA_964354245.1 uncultured Planctomycetaceae bacterium | reverse complement strand
CGCCGTCTCCAGCGCCGCCTTCGGCTCGGTCTCCCGCTGGCGCAGCGAGGTGCTTTCCGCGTGGGCCACCTCGGCGGCCATCTGTCGCCCCAGCAACTGCTGCTTGGCGGCGACCTCGTCGACCCCGGACGGCGCCCCGGCGGGGGGCCGGGCTGCCGCTGCCGCCGCGGCCTGCAGCATCTGGAGATGGTCCTGTAAGCGCCGCGCCGTGATCGGATCCAAATCGCCGATATACTGGTAGGCCTGACGGAACAACTGAAGCGCCGCCGGGGTGTCGTGGGCCTTCAGGGCCACCTCACCCTGCTGGAACAACCCCATCCCGGGACTGGCCTGCTCCCTGGCCTCCCCAGCGGCCGTAGCCCTCGGGCCTGCGGACCCGGGCTCTTGGGCCCCCGCCCAGGTATTCCGCGTCGCGTCGTTCGACGGATCGTAGACCGCCCGCTCCGCCCGGCGGTCAAACCCGCTGCCGGTTGCCGGCGTGACCAGCTCCGCACCCGCCCGCACCACGGCCCCACCCCGCTCCTGCCGCCGGATCGCGGCAATGTGCTCCAGCAGGCTCTCCGGCTTCTGCTCGTAGGGGCTGAACTGGGCCCGCATCCGCTGGGCCTCGCCCGCCAGCCGCTCCGCCTCATTCAGGTCCCGCCACCGCAGCAGCCCGTCGGCCTGGTCCATCAGCACCCGCGCATGCTCCCGCCGCCACGACTCCGTGTTCCCCCGCTCGCTCCGCTGGGACATGAGGTCGGCGTAACGTCCGACAATCGCTTCCAGGCGCTCCGGGGTGTCGTCCGTGGGGCTGTATTGTGCATTCAGGGCCTTGGCCTGCTGGACGAAGTCCCGGGCGCGGCGAATGTCCCCCAAGGCCAGCGCACGTCGGGCCGCCAGGAGCGATTCCCCGGCGCTGGGCCGACTGACATCCCGCCCGGGCGTGCCCGATTGCCCGGACAACGCCCCCGGCGCTCCCGAGCGCGCGTCCGGCGGCACGGGAAGTGGGCCGGTCGGCTCGGTGGGCGGAAGTGGTATGATGGCCCTGGGGCCGGCCGGGCCGGGAGCCCCGGCCATCTCCTCAAGCGACCCGCCTGCACGGCGAATGTCCGCGGCAAGCTTCTCGGGAGAATCTTCCCCCGGACCGAAGGCCGCCTGGTATTTCAATGCCTCGCGGTGCCAATACGCGGCTGCCAGCACGTTGCCTTGGCCCAGCTCCCGCCGGGCCTTGTAGAGGCACAGCTTGGCCTGGGTCTTGGCGTCGCCCGACGCCACGGAACCCCGTGCCGAGTCCGCTTCTCGTGCGGCGAAGGGATCGACCGGCGTGCGGTCCGGGCTGCCCAGCGATCGCGAAACCCCAGCTCCGCCCGGACGGCCCGCGATTCGACCCGCCGCCGGCGATTTCCGGTCCAGCTCGCGGCGGAGCTTCCTGGGGGTATCGCCGAGGTACATCGGGCTGTACTGCACGTCCAGCGACTCCGCTTGGGCGATCAACCGGTCTGCGGTCTCCAGGTCGTTCTCGGTCATGGCCGCTCGGGCACGACGCAGCAAGTCGTCGGCCTGCTGACGCTTGTCCTCGAAACGAAGGCCGGCGGACCGCGCCGCTCCGCTCCGCTCGAACCCCGCGCCGAGATCGCCCGCGGGCGGCTCGGCCGAGACCCGCGCCAGCGACGCACCCAGTGCAACTGCGATGAGACCGAGGAGCATTCTTGCCGTCGTCTTCAACACACGATTCTCCTTTCGAGACTCGCAGAGTTCCGTTGCGCTTTGGAGGAGGTTCCGACCGGGTGATTCCGCGTGGGGTTGGCCGCATGCGCAGGCGTTTTCCCGATCCCACAACTGATTCGGAATCGAGAAATCCCGCCTAGGCCCCAGCGGCGGATGGTCCGCCCACGGAACACCGGCGACGATAGGCTCTTCGCATTCGGTTCCAGGGATTTGGTAGAAGAGAGCGGGATAAATACTCGCCGGGAAAAAACCGGTCAAGGGCAGTTCTCGGTGATTTCCCGCTCCGACGTGCCCGCTGGACCCGTCGGCAGCGGGCGCAGCCCCTTTCGGGCTGCGGTTGCGAGAAACTGCGCAGGGTAGAGAAGAAGCTTGGCGCGTGCCTGAAATAAGGCCTTTGGCGATCGGCCATCAGCCGCCAGCTTTCAGCAATCAGCCGTCACCCTCTCACCCCGTCACCCCCTCACCCCCCGCGGCTTCTCCTTGGCCTGTTGCCGTCGTCCAGAGCCGGACCGGGACCGTAGGCGCTGCCTCCCTTGGTGGCCCCCTTCGGCGTGCCCATCGGAACGCCGCTGGGATTAAGGCCGGCGGCGCCGCCCTTGCCTTTCCCTGGGCCCGCTCCGGTGGGACCACCAGGCGCGGAATACGGTCCTAGCGGTGTGGCCGCTTTGCCTTTGCCCTTGCCTTTTCCTGCCCTGACGGCGTCTGACGACCCACCCGCATCCGGCGACGGACCCAAGGGCCCCGGCCCATAGAACGCCTGCTTCGGGGGGGCGACCCGGTCGTGCTCGGGCTGGTCGTCCAGTTCCTCGCGCACGATCAGGTTCCCGGCCTGGTCTGCCAGGAGGACGCTCTGCGGCTCGAACAACTCCCTATCCTTGCCTGGCAGGACGTTGCCCCCCGAGAAGTCCAGGAGGACCACATCGGTCTTGTAGTCGACGAGGATGGGCGCACCGAGCGGACCGGCGCCGGGACGGAACGGTTGTCTGCCCGGTCTCGGAACCATTGGACCGCCGAAGTCGCCTCCGAGCCCTGTTCCCTGCTCGAACTTCTGCTTCAAGTAGTTGAGCAACTGGCCGCGGCCTGCCGTCACCTCGTGAAACGCCTCCATCCCGTCCTCCATATTGAGGTGTACTGCCAGGATCCCAACCACCCCCGCGGCAGCGTCCTTGGGCTTCGCCGGCGCCAAGAGCACCCGCGAGTCCAGCGGCACCGAGACCGTGGCCGTCGGCGCGCTCGGCGGCGTCGGCAAGTGCTCTTGCAGTGCCAGCCCCTCGTGCTCCAGGAATTGGGGGGCGAGTCCATAGCTGGGATTTGCCAGCAAGAGCGTCACCCGGTACTGGTAGTATCTCCCCGGCTGGACCGTGAAATCGAAGAAGCGGAACAGCAAGTACTTGGGACTCTGGACCGCCGTCATGTCCCCGCCATAGTCGCCCCCGTAGGGTCGCGCGGCAGACCCCGACCCGTCGTCCGAAGAGCCCGTCATCGGCCGGCCAGGCCCAGCGCGGCCCGGGCCTTTCCCGTATCCCGACGGCCCTGTCGGACCCGAGAAGGGGACCATTCCGGGCCGCGGCCCCACGCCCCCGTACGGCCTGCCCATGTCGCCCCCAGCACCGGTCGGGCCTGCGCCAAGCAGCGGCTCGGGCTCATCCGGCTCTTCGATCGCGGCGGGCCTGGCCGGACGTTTGGGGCTTGCGGCCGGCTCACCCGCCTTCCCAGTGCCGTCGTCCGCTGCGGTCTTCCCGGGTCCGGCCGACGCCGGGCCTGCGTCGCTTCCTTTGACAGTGTCCGCCCCACGCGGACCGACTCGGCCCCTCGGGCCAAACGGTCCCGAATCCCCGACGGAGAGATCCGGCGCCGGGATCCTGGGATGGCCGACCTCGGGCCCCCACGATCCGGTCACGAGCGATGGCAACGGGAACACAAACGGCACCCTCACGCTGGGCGCCACCGGCACCTGCGTGTAGATCGGGTCCACATACTGGCTGTCGCCTCCCCCGCCCCGCCCGCCTTCGCCATACATGCCCCCCAGCTCGTAGGCACGCTCGGTCATCTTCTTCACGCTGACCGCCTTGAAATCCTCGTCCTTCGGCGAGTTCGGATCCTGCGGGTCCACCTCCGCCCTCTCGACGCGGTAGTACGTGTACATCGGCCAGTCGAATCGCCGATCGAGCGGCAGCGTATCCTTGAACGCGTCCTCGTAGGCCTTGGCCTGGTTCTCCCAGTCAAACGCCCCGGTGATCACCACCCAGCGCTCGCCTTTCATCCCCATGCCGCCGGTCTCCGGCCCGCGCCCGGTATCCATCACGCTGAACGCCCCCATGCCCGCGCTCGCCCGCGGCTCCAGAAGGGCATACAGCTTCGGTTGCAGGCGCGGCTTCGGGTTCGGGAAGATCGGGCCGTCCCACCGGTTCTTCGTCAGGTAAACCTTCTCGTCGATCGGGTCGCGGATCTTCTTCGCGTCCTTTCCGTACGGGCGAGGATCCGGCGCCTTCGTCACCGAACTCCGCACTTTCGCCTCGGCCTCGTCCGCTTCGGCCTTCAGTACTTCGGGCGTGAAGCCGATCGGCCTCTCCCGGGCGATCGCCCGGTACACGAAGAACAGGAAGAAGAGGACCACCAGGCCGAAGAGCACTTTCTCCACGTGCTCGACCAGAGACTGCTTGATCGTGTCGGCGTCGAGTTTCACTTTAGGCTTCATCGGTTGACCTCCTGCATGTTCCGTGCCGCGAGGATTGGGTTACCCGAGCTACGCAACTCCTCCACGCCGGGCATCATCGTTGAGACAGCCTTCTGTCGTCTGCCTACTGCCTACTGCCTACTGCCTACTCTCCAACCTCACGGCTTCGCCGCGGGCATCCCCGCGCCCGGCGCAGGAGCAGCCTGCGTCGGCGAGACCGCTCCGGTTGCCAGGGCCACCGTCTTCGGAGGCGGGGGATTGAAGAAGTAG
>CAYGZI010000517.1:0-4660 GCA_964354245.1 uncultured Planctomycetaceae bacterium | reverse complement strand
GGGATGGTCGCCAAGCCACCGGAGGAGTTCCTGTTTCGCGTCCGAAGTGCCGAGGAGGAACAGGCGCCCCAGCCGGCCAAGCAAGAGGTTGCCTCGGCGGAGAAGGCCGCTCCATCGGCTGCGGCCGAGAAGCCCGCTGCACCCGGTGCAGGCGAGACGCCTGCACCACAAGGGGGATTCCCCAAGGCGCGAATCCTATCGCTCTTGGCCAAGGCATGGGAGTGGCGCGACGAAGAACAGCGCCGCAAGGGGCCCGACAACTGGTCGCCCGTGGACTATGCGCCCCCGTTGTGGCGGGAGTACCAGGCGCTCCTCCTGGGCCACGAGATGCGCTATCGCCTCGGCGCCGCCTGGCCCGAAAGAAGCCTGGCCGAGCTAGAGGCCCTGGGCGCGAAGGGCCCTGCCGAGGCGGACCAAAGCATCCGCGGGCACCTGAAAGAGGCCAAGACCCGCTTTGCCTCCGAAGGGGCCGCGTCCCGGTTCAAGGGCCCCGCGGAGGACCTGCGGACCGTTGAGGAGGCATTGAAGCTCAAGAACGAGCTTCTCTTCGCCGCGCCATACTACGTGGCCTGGTGCGCCCGATCGGCGATTGTCTCACCGGACAGCCCGACGCCGCTGGACGACGTCGAGAAGCTGGTGGGAAAGCTGCCGAAGTTCATCGACAAGCTGGAGACCTTTGAAGAAGGGAACCGGCCGGAAAGCGGTTCCACAGGCATCCTGGAGAGCCTGAAGGAACTCAGCAAGAGCAAAGAGGAGCTGGAGAAGCTGCGGGCCAAGATCGAGATCGAGGGCGATGGGCTGGAGCAGCAGGCGGCAAAACTGCTTCAAGAGATCGGGCCGAAGGCGGCTGGCTCAGAGCCACGGGGAGCGGTCGGCAAGATCGAGTGCCTGCTGGCCACGCCGCTTTTGTCGGCCAAGCTGCGCATGGAGCTGCTCAGGGCCCTGGATCGCGTGAGCACGCTGCCGGGGGCCTCGCCCCCGGCCAAGGACCGCCCGGACCCGGCGGCGGACCGGGAGCGATGGGTCCGGCTGGCCCGACAAGCGGAGCTGGAAGTGCGGCTCGTGCAACTGGCCGATCCGAAGTTCGCGCCGAGCTTCGACCCAAAGCGATTCCTCGGCGCCCGGAGTACACAGGACGAGGCCGCCCGGTGGGAGGAGTACGGGAAGCTGGGCGGTGAGTTGAAGAGATTCTACGAGCGGCTGCCGGGTCGGATCGACCGGGCGGTCCGATCCAAGGACGCGGCGCAGGTCCGCCTTGCCCGGCGTTTGCTCCCCCTAGTCGATGCCCGGGACGCGATCGTCGATGCCCGCCGCGTCCCGGCCACCCTCGGCGCGCAGCTCAGCCCGATCGTGCTTCCGCCGATCGCCATCCCGGAGGCGGAGAAGCCGCCCCTGGAGGTGGCCGTGGCAAAGGAGGCCGTGGAGTTGAAGCGCGATGGCGCCTACGTCGAGATCCCGGTGCAAGTGAGCCAAGGCCCTGGAGTCCGCGCTTCGCTTCAGGTCCAGTACACTGCGACCCTGCTGGAAATCCGGGACCGCCAGGAGAAGCTGCTCATCCAGCCCGACCGGAACATCCCGCTGGAGCCGGAAGAGAAACAAACCTTGGTGCTCAAAGTTCGGCCCAGAGACGTGGCGCGGTGGAGTCCGACATCGCTGACGTTGCAGTTCCAAGCCGGTGGAAAACCGCTCCCCCCCAAAAAGATCCAGCTCACCCTGGCGGCGGAAAACGTGGTTACCCTCGAGGTCAAACGGATCGTCAACGAGCCGGTAGAACCGGTTGCCCAACCCGGTTCAGGGGAGGGCGGACAAACTGGGCTGATCCGCTGCGATGCGTTCCCTAACCGGACTACCGCCTACCTATTCGCCCTGAAGAATCTCTCCGGCCGGAAGAGGGATGTGACCGTCGAGTTCTGGCCCGCTCCCGAGCGTTCGCGGGCGGATCAGCTCGCCGGCCGCATCCCGTCGGATTTCGAGCCGCCGCCGGGCGCCAAGCCGCTGACGACCAAGCCGATCAGAATGACGTTTCCCAAGCCCGAGGACCAGACCTCCAAGCCGATCCAAGAGGAGGAGGCCGCGGAGAAGCCGGAAAAGCCCGAGAAGAAGGAGACGGCAGAAGGGGCCAAGCCCTCGGCGGAAAAGGCCAAGGAGGCAAGCGAGAAACCCGAGCCGGGAAAGGAGCCCAAAGCAGCCGGGATTGAAGTCACGCACGGAATCGTGTGCATCATCCGCGACCGCGCTGCAAAGACCAAGTGGACGCGGTGGATCGATTTCCGGCAGGTCAAGCCGAGGGAGTACCTGGAGCCGCGAGTGAGCTACGTCGATGGGAAGATTCGGGTCAGCCTGGAGTTGGACAAGAACGTGCAGTACCTTCCACTGATGACCGCGGAGCAGCCGCCGATCCGGGTCCATTGGGAGACCGCCGAGACGGCCGAGGGGGAGGTCTCCGTAGGACCCACGCGACAGCCGCTCCCGCTCACCCGACCTGGCCTCAAAGACGAGGTTCAGACCAACGTCGCCCCCAGGAAGGAACTCCCGGTGTGGCTGACGGTGGACGGCTACCCGCGGGCGTTTATGTATGATTGCGACCCGGCGCAGCTAAGCGCTAAGCTCGATCGGGATCGGCGGAACGTGCGGATCGTGGCGCCCAAGGATGGCAGTGCCTTGCCGCCCGACGCGCCGCTGTGGGTCGAGTTTCAGGCGGACGCGCCGGACGACGCATTCCGGCCGGACGAGTGGGTCGAGGTGGGGCTGGAGCTGAAGGGCGATCCGACGCTGGCCCAGAGAACGAGGAAGTCCTTTGCCGGCGACCGCCAATGGGTCCTGCGGTGGGAAGGGAGCGGGCCGGAGGGGATGGTCAAGGAAGGGACGGTCAACATCCGCAGCGAGGTCGGGGATTTCTGCGTGCGCTTGGACACGGCCCCGTTCAGCGGGACCAAGAGCGAGACGAAGGTGGACGTGCGGGCGCGCCTGATTCTGCGGCACCCTGTCACGCCCAAGGACGTCAGGGACCGCAGGGTGAGCGTCGTGCTCGACGGCGCGCCGCCTACGGTCCTGCGGTTCGATGCCCAGAGCCCGGTGGTCCAAGGGGAAGACGTGCCGGTCTCGCTTGAGGTCTCGGATTTAGGCGGGATCGGCCAGGTCATCTTCGGCTTCGTGAAGGACAAAAATGCGCTTCTGGACAAGGACAAGAACGTCATCCTGACGGAAATCCCTCCCGCTCGTCTCGCTGGCATGAACGAGCTCAGCTTTCCCAAGTTCCTCGTGCCCACCAAGAAGGCCGAAGCCGATTTGCGCCCCGACGAGCCGTATTACCTGGCCGTGCGTGTCTGGGATAAAGTGGGAGTCGAAAGCCAAAAGGTGGGCCACGACACCCAGAAGGTCGTCCTCATCACGATCAAGAAGAAGGAGGAGGTGCCCCCGCCCGTGACGACGGGCACGATTGAGGGCCGGGTCTATTACCGGACACAGATTGTCAACGACTCCAAGCTGGTCGTTCGAATCGAGAAACTTGATGGCCGCGAAGAGGAGGTAAAGGCTGACGGCACATTCGTCTTCCGCGACGTTCCGCCGGGGACATACACGATCGAGATAAAGACTCCCGGAACCGCTCTCGGTACATTCGTGAAAAGCGGAACCACGACGGTGACAGTCCGCGCGGGGAAAACCGAAACGCCCAAGCTCCCCATCGAGTTGTTATATTGACAAGGGTCTCCGCCAGTCCGCCAGTGTCGGGCTTCTTTCGCGTTGCCCTCGTGCGCAAGCAGAAGTTCCCAAGCAGGAGCTTGGCAACCAGTAACAGACAAGTCCGTAGGGTGGGACAAGCGCAGCGCAGTCCCACCAGAAAATCGCCTAATCGTGGTTGGTGGGACTGCGCTGCGCTTGTCCCACCCTACGATTATCCCCTTCCGCAACAGAAACTACGTCGGCTTGCCCGCCGGGTCCGGGACGATCGCCTCCGGCTGAGGCACTCTTGGCGCGACGCGGAAGTCCCTGCGCAGGAGGTTAAGCAGACGCTTGGCGACCGACGGTGGGTCCAGGCCGTAGTGCTTGCGCAGAAAGTCCTGGTCGCCTACGACCTTGCAGAAGCTGGACGGCAGGCCGATGCGGCGGAAGCGGACGTCGGGAATGTCGCTCTCGCAGAGGACCTCGGCCACCGCGCTGCCCAACCCGCCGAGGATGCTGTGCTCCTCCAGCGTGACGATCAGTCCGGTCTCTTGGGCCGCGGCAAGCACGGCCTCCGCGTCCAGCGGCTTGAGGGTGTGCATGCTGAGGACCCGGGCGCGGAATCCCTCTTCGGCCAGCAGCTCCGCGGCGGCCACGGCGGTGCCGAGCATGGCCCCGGTGGAGATGAGCGTGAGGTGCTGGCCCCGGCGCACGGGGATCGCCTTGCCGAGGGTCCACTCGACGGAGGCATCGTGGATCACGGCCTCGCCGTCGCGCCCGAGGCGGAGATAGGCCGGTCCCGGATTGGCCGCGGCGGCCCAAGTGGCGGCGGCGACCTCGACGGGATCGCCCGGCGCGAGGACCGTCATCTCGGGCAGCGACCGCAGGATCGCCAGGTCTTCGGTGGCGTGGTGGGTCATGCCCAGGGCGCCATAGGCAAAACCGCCGCCGACGGCCACCACGACCACGTGGGCCTTGTGGTAGCAGACGTCGTTGC
>CAYGZI010000516.1:0-4668 GCA_964354245.1 uncultured Planctomycetaceae bacterium | reverse complement strand
AGCTGGAAGATAATCGATGCGGAGATGTAGGGCATGATCCCCAGGCCGAAGATCGTGGCCTGGCTGAGCTGGCTGGCGCTGAAGAGCATGGCCTGCTCCAGGAGCCGGCCGAACCCGCCTCCCTTGGCCTGCTCGAAGATCAAGGTCATCTTGCCCGGGTCGATGATCGGCAGCGGGATTTGCCAACCCACCCGGTAGATCGCCAGCAGCAAAAGGGTCAGCAGGATCTTCTGCCGGAGCTCGGGGATCGTGAAGATGACGCGAATCTTTTCCCACATCGCTCGATCCGTCCTTTACCGGCCCGGCCGGCCACGGCCGGCGGCGAGACTGGCTCCTCTGGCGGGCGCGGCCCGCGGGCCGGTCACTTGGGTTTCTGCTTGTTCTTCGCGACGGGTTTCTTTCCGGGCAGGACGACGGCCTCTCCGCCGGCCTGCTGGATCTTCTCCCTGGCCGACCGGCTGAAGCGGTGGGCCGAAACCTTCAGCGACTTGGTGAGCGTGCCGTTGCCGAGCACCTTGAGCGCGTCGAACTGCCCGCGGCAAAGGTTCTTGGCGTGGAGCGTTTCCGGGGTGACCTCTTCTCCGGGCTGGAAGCAATGCTCCAGGTCGCCGACGTTGACGATCGCAATGGAGACGGCGAAGCGGTTGTGGAAGCCTCGCTTGGGGATGCGCCGCACCAGCGGCATCTGCCCGCCCTCGAAGACCGGCAAGCGGGACCAACCGGCGCGGGCCCCTTGGCCCTTGTGGCCCCGGCCGCTGGTCTTGCCGTGGCCGCTTCCCGTGCCGCGGCCCACGCGCTTGGGCTTCTTGTGCTTATGGACTCCGCGATGGATGTCGGTCAGGTTCATGAGAGCGAGACTCCACGCAGCCGTTCCACTTCCCCTTGGGAACGGAGCTGCCGTAAGGCGTTGATCGTGGCCTTCACCAGATTGATGGGGTTGCTGGAACCGAAGCCTTTGGTCAATATGTCGCGGATTCCGCAGGCTTCGCACACGGCCCGCACCGCAGCCCCCGCAATCACGCCGGTTCCCGGGCTGGCGGGGACGAGGACGACCCGGGCCGCTCCGTAGTGTCCTTGGATGGTATGAGGGATGGTCGTTCCGGACACGGAAACCTCGTGCATGTTCCGGGCGCCATCTTTGATGGCTTTCTCGACGGCGGGCGGGACTTCATTGGCCTTGCCGTATCCCCAGCCGACTTTGCCGCGGCCGTCGCCGACGACGACCAGGGCGGTGAAGCTGAAACGCCGCCCGCCCTTGACCACGGCGGCGCAGCGCCGGATCTTAACGACCTTGTCGATCAGTTCTCCACGCGTCGTTTCGGTGACCATGCTGCACCAGATCAGGATTGGGTATCAGGGGATTGGCTTGCGGCGGGTTTCTTGGGCGCCTTCTTGGCCGGGGGCTTCTTCTTGACCTCGGGCTCCGGCTTGGGCTCGGGAACCGGCTTTTTGGCGCCGATGTCGAGTCCGGCGTCGCGGGCGGCGTCGGCCAGCGCCGCGATGCGGCCGTGGAAGCGGTACTCGCGGCGGTCGAAGGCCACCTGCTTGACGCCTGCGGCCAGGGCTCGCCGGGCAATCGCCGCGCCGACCGCGCCGGCCGCGGTCTTGTTGCCTCCGTACGAGACCTGCTGGCGGATCTCTTTGTCCAGCGTGCTGGCGGTGGCCAGCGTCTTTTCCGCCTGGTCGTCGATGACCTGCGCGTAGATGTGCTTGTGGCTGCGGAAGACGCTCAGCCGCGGCCGGGTGGAGTGCCCCTTCAGGGCGCTGCGCACCCGGAAGCGGCGCCGCATGCGCTGGTGGCCGATTTTCTTGGCGTGTTTCACGGTTAGATCTCTCTACGATCTATCTTGTCCGCGGCGTGCGAAGCTTCGTTGCTCCGACGGACTTGACTCGCGCGGGGCAAGCCCCGCCGCTAAGCTCCTCCTCGTCCCTGATCCCTAATCCCCAATCCCTAGCCCCCAGCCCCTACTTCGCCATCACCTTGCTCTGTTTGCGGCGGATTACCTCGCCGTCAAAGCGGATCCCTTTCCCCTTGTAGGGTTCCGGCTTGCGAAGCGCCCGCACCGCCGCGGCAAACTGAGTTACTCTCTGCTTGTCGATTCCCTTGACCAGCACGTGTTGCTGGTCCGGGCAGGTCACTTTCAGATCGGGCGGGATCGGCACTTGGAGCTCGTTGGCCAGTCCCACGCGCAACTGGAGCACGCCCCCCTGCACCGCGGCCAGATAGCCCACGCCGACGATCTCCAAGCGCTTTTCGTATCCGCGGGTGACGCCGACCACCATATTCTGGATGAGCGCGCGGGTCAGCCCGTGCAGGGCCTTGGATTGCCGGTCGTCGCCTTGGCGGGACACGACGACTGTTTTCTGTGCGGCGTCGTGGGCGACCGAGATGCGGGGATGGAACTCCAGGTCGAGCTTACCCAACGGGCCCTCGACGGCGACGCGGCGGTCCTCGAGGTGGACCTTCACGTTGTCGGGGACGGACAACGGCTTTTTTCCCATTCGCGACATAACGAATCTCTTCTCTTGGGGGCGTAGGACCGTGCGGACCGGCTGGAGCGGGTGCGATGACTACCAGAGTTCACAGAGGACTTCGCCGCCGAGGTTTCGCTGGCGGGCCTCGCGGTCGCTGACCACCCCGCGGCTGGTGCTGAGGATGGAAATCCCCAGTCCGCCCAACACGGGCCTGAGCTTGGTGGCCCCGCGGTAGATGCGGCGGCCGGGCGTGCTGATGCGGCGGATGTGGCGGATCACCCGCTCTCCGTTGGGGCCGTATTTCAGGTGGATGCGGATCTGGTGCGACGGCTTTCCGGGGACCTCCTCCCAGTCCCAGATGTAGCCTTCGCGCTTGAGGACCTCGGCCAGTCCGCGTTTGACCTTGGAGAGCGACATCTCCACCGTGGGCCGTTCGACGCGCACCGCGTTGCGGATGCGGGTCAACATGTCGGCAATCGGATCGGTCATCATGATTCGTGGGGTCCCTTTACCAGCTCGCCTTCCTCACGCCGGGGATCAAGCCTTCGTCGGCCAGCTCCCGGAAACAGATCCGGCAAATCCCGAACTTGCGATACACCGCCCGCGGCCGGCCGCACAACCGGCAACGGCTGTGGCGGCGCGTGGAGAACTTCGGCGGGTCAGCCGCCTTGACGATCTTGGCCTTGCTTGCCATGGGCTCCGCTCTTTCAGCTATCAGCGTAGGTTATGCTTCAGAATTACCGCGTTATGCTGAAGCATAACCTACCTCTTGACTAACGCTTGACTGTCGCCTGAACCACCCCTTCCTGCTGCTCGCTGCGGAGCGGCATCCCCAGCCGCCGCAAAAGCTCCCGGGCTTCCTCGTCGCGCTCGGCACTGGTGACGATCGTGATGTTCATCCCCTGCGCCCGCGTGTACTTGTCCGGGTTCAGCTCGGGAAACACCAACTGCTCGGACAGTCCGAGGCTGTAGTTGCCGTGCCCGTCGAAGGCGTGGGGACCGAGTCCGCGGAAATCGCGGACCCGCGGCAGCGCCAGGGAGATCAACCGGTCGAGAAACTCGTACATCCGGCGGCCCCGCAGCGTCACCATGCAGCCGATCGACATACCCTCGCGGAGGTGGAACCCGGCGATCGACGTGCGGCTGCGGGTCACGACCGGCTTCTGGCCGCTGATCAACGTCAGCGAGTCGACCGCCTCCTCGAGATGTTTCTTCTCACTGATCGCGCTGCCCACGCCCATGTTGATCACGATCTTCTCCAGCCGGGGGAGCGAGAGCCGGTTGGCGCGCCCGACATGCGTGCTCAGGGCGGGCAGGACCTCCTTCTCGTAACGTTCCAGCAATCGGGGAGTCATGGTAGTCTCAAGTCACGGGTTCACGGTTTGCCATCGCGGGTCTTGGCGGACGCGATCTGGCCCATCCCGGCGCCGCACTGCTTGCAGAACCGCTCCTTGACGCCGTCGGGGCCGGAGCGGGCCCCGGTGCGGGTGGCGGTGTTGCACGCCTGGCAGACGAGCATGACGTTCGACAGCGCGATCGCGGCCTCCTTGGACAGCACGCCGCCTTGGGGATTCTTCTGGCTCTTGCGCACGTGCTTCTTCACGCGGTTGACCCCCTCGACCACGACCCTTCCGGCGCCGCGGTCCAGGCGGAGCACCTTGCCCCGCTGGCCCTTGTCGTCTCCGGTAATCACTTCCACCGTGTCGTTGGCTCGTATGTGCATCAGACCACCTCGCTGGCGAGGCTGACGATCTTCATGAAGTTCAACTCGCGGAGCTCCCGCGCCACGGCGCCGAAGATCCGCGTCCCCTTGGGGTTCCGGTCCTTATCGATGATCACCGCCGCGTTGCCGTCGAAGCGGACGTAACTGCCGTCGGAGCGGCGGGTGGGCTGCCTGGCACGCACAATGACGGCCTGCACCACCTCCCCCTTCTTGACGTCGCTGCCCGCAATCACGTTCTTGACGCTGCACACGATCACGTCGCCCAGGCCGGCAAATCGTCGCCGCGAGCCTCCCAACACTTTGACGCACATGAGTTCCTTGGCTCCCGTGTTGTCGGCCACGTCGAGTCGGGTTTGCATCTGGATCATGGTTTACACCAGTAGGCAGTCGGCAGAAGAAAGGAGACAGGAGAAAGAAGACAGGAGACAGAATATGGAACTCCACCCCCGCTTTCGTGCCGAATCTCTAAT
>CAYGZI010000515.1:0-4673 GCA_964354245.1 uncultured Planctomycetaceae bacterium | reverse complement strand
CGATTACGGCGGATTCCGGCGATGCTGCATCCTATGCGGCCCCCGGCCCCGAGACAAGAAACGGACCAGCCACGCGACTTCCGGGCTGGAAAGCCACATTCCTAAACGCAACCGCTGGTCCCACCCGTCAGCAGGACCCTCCTGCCCTAACCGAGCGAGCCATCGCGGCCGCCGCGGCCGGCGCGGAGGGGCCAAAATGAGGGTCGCCAGGACCACGCCCCCAAACACACAATACCACTTCGTGAAGACCTCGGCCTCCGCGTCAGAGATCAGCACGTTGTGGAAGAAGCGGCCGATAAACGTCCCCTGCTGGACCGTCTCTCCCGCCTTGATCCGCAGATCGTACTCCCATGTGGTCAAGGGGCACAGGATCCCCGAGAGCGCCTCACAGACCACCACGGAGATCATCACGAGATGGATGATCCGGAACCAGAAGTTGCCGATCCATCTCCAGTGGCATAGGATGCCGATCAGAATAGTGAGAAGCCCGAACACGACGAACCCTACGTAGGCCGCGTGAAAGGCCACCATCGCGTCGGCAGCAAGGCTATAGAAGCTCATACTCTTAAGAGGTCAGAGCGGCGCTGGATATTCCGCCAACTGGTCCGAGCCGCACGTGGGGCAGGTTGCCAACCTGCCTGCCGATCCTGCTGGCAGGTTGGCAACCTGCCCCACGATCCCAATTACCATTCTAAGTGGAGCCGGAAAAGGCCTCGTGTCCCAGGGTCATTGCACGAGGCCGTAAGCTCCGATACGGCCGAAGGTTAGGACGATGGGGCCGGGAGTCGCTAAGGTGGCTACTAGGTTGGACTTACGCAATCTGTGCAACACTCGTAGGACACAAGGGGAAAAGGTGACAGGCACCTTTTCCCTTCCAGCGGCGAACTCACCCTTTCCGATGGGCAAGAAACGCCCGGGGCAAGTAGCCGATCAAGTCGCTGGCCGCCAGCGATTCCTGGCCCAGCTCGGCGGCCGCCAGATCGCCGGCCAACCCGTGCAAGTATACCCCCAATCGAGCGGCGTCCAGCGGCGACAGTCCCTGACAGGCCAGCGCGGCAATCAACCCCGTCAGCACGTCGCCGGACCCGCCGGTTGCCATGCCGGGGTTGCCGGTCGTGTTGATCCATTGCCGTTGCCCGTCGGTCACCAGCGTGCGGTGCCCTTTGAGCACCAGCACAACCCCGCAACGTGCGGCCATTTCGACGGCAGCCGCTTCCCGCTCCTCGGCCGCAACCCGATCCTGACCCAAGAGCCGCGCGAACTCCCCCGGGTGCGGCGTGAGGATCCGCGGCCCGCCCGGGCGAGCCAGGACCTCGCGTCGCGCGGACAGGGCGTTCAGTCCGTCGGCGTCAACCAACAGGGGCTTCGGGCTCTCTGTGTACAGCCGGCTCACCAGGACGTCCAGCCCGAGCGACCGCCCAAGTCCCGGCCCGCAGGCGACTACCGTTGCCGTCGAGGCTGCGTGCAGGACCGCGGGCCAGGCCGACAGCGCGATCCGCCCCCCGGAATCTGAAGGCAAAGGGACGGTCATGCAGGACGGCTCGAAGCCGGCGACGACGTCGAGACAGACGTCGGGAACGGCCAGACGCACCAGCCCTGCGCCGCCCCGAAGGGCCGCCATCCCGGCCAGGGCCGCGGCCCCGGCCATTCCCTGCGATCCGCCGATGACCACCGCCAATCCGAAATGGCCCTTGTGGGCGTCGGGCGGCCGATCGGGAAGCCGGGGTGGGGACTGGTCCATTTTTCGGGCAACTCGTGCGATTTCAGGAGAGACTTCACTCCGAAAAATGGACCTGTCCCCTTCTGCCACCCTACGCGCTCATGCGGGTCCGCATCTCCGTGCAGCATTGCGGGCAATCAGTCCGGCGATGTATCCGCCCTTGAAGCCGGCATCGATGTTCACGACGGTAACATTGGCGGCACAACTGTTGAGCATCCCCAGCAGGGCAGCCAGGCCGCCGAAGCTCGCCCCATAGCCCACGCTGGTCGGCACGGCGATCACGGGGCAGGCCACGTACCCGCCGACGACGCTCGGCAAGGCCCCCTCCATGCCGGCCACGACCACGATGGCGTCGGCCCCCCGAAGCACGCCTAGGTTGGCGGCCAGCCGGTGCGGCCCGGCCACGCCCACGTCTTGGATCGTATGGACTTGGGCCCCGGTCCAGAGGGCGGTTTCGCGGGCCTCCTCGGCGACCGGGAGGTCGCTGGTGCCGGCCGTGACCACCACGACGCGGCCCACAGCAGCCGGCCCCCGATCGCGTGCGTCGGCCTCTTCCCGGCTCAGGGGAATGCGAAAGGTCCGGCCAACGGGGTTGTAGACCGCGGCCGGGAACTTGGGGGCCAGCTCGGCGACCTGCTCGGGGGAGACGCGGGTCGCCAGCACGTCCACCCCGTTGGCAATTAGCGTGCGGAATATCTTCTCCAGTGCCCCGACAGTCTTTCCAGGGGCAAAGACCACCTCCGGAAACCCGCAGCGCCGGCTTCGATCCAGGTCGAGCTGGGCCTCGCCCACGTCCGCGATCCCAGGGTGCGCGAAGTGCCGGGCGAAGTCGGCCACCGTCAATTCGCCGGCCGCGAGGCGCCGGGCCAGTTGTTCGATCTCAGAATGGTTCATACCATCATGGTAGTTCACCGGGCGGGCGTTGGGAACCTGCGTTTGCCGCGGCAGCGGTGGCTGTTCGTCACGACATACAGCCCCGGTCTGGCGACCGGGGCTAACACCCCGGAGAAGCGTGAACCACCATGATAGACCGCCACCACCTCCGCCGGGAAAGACTGCGCAGGGCGTTTGCCAAACCCAAGGCCGATGCCCTGCTGGTGACCGACTTTCTGAACGTCACCTACCTGACGGGCTTTACCGGCGACGACAGCTTCCTGTTGCTCCGCGAGAGCTACGAAACCCTCATAAGCGATGGACGCTACACCACCCAAATTGAGGAAGAGTGCCCAGGGCTGGACCGCTACATCCGCCGCACCGGGGTCCACATTGTCGATGCCACCGCAAGAGTCCTCCGGTCCAGAGGAGTGCGGCGGCTCGCCATCGAAGGGGATGCCATGACCGTAGGCGTCCGGGACCGCCTGGCAACCGCGGTCCCGAGGGTCGAGATAGTCCCTACCAGCGGACTGGTCGAGCGTCTCCGGCGGACCAAGGACAGGGCCGAAATCGCGGAAATCCGCCGGGCCGTTCAGCATGCGGAGAAGGCGTTTTCCGTGATCCGGGCCTCGCTCCGCCCGGACTGGACCGAGAAACAGGTGGCCGACGAGCTGGAGCACCAGATGCGGTTGTTCGGGGCCAAGTCGAGCGGTTTTGCCAGCATCGTCGCCGTGGGTGGCCGCGCCGCGCTGCCCCACGCCAGGCCGGGGGACCGGCCCATCGGGTCCGCGGAACTGCTGTTGGTCGATTGGGGAGCAAACAGTGGGCTGTATAACAGCGACTTGACGCGGGTCCTTCTGCCCGCTAAAATCTCGCCCAAACTCCAGCGCGTATATGGAGTTGTGTTGAAGGCCCAGTTGGCCGGCATCGCCGCGGTCCGGCCGGGGGTCGCGTGCAAGGATGTGGATCGTGCGGCCCGCCGGGTGATCGAGAAGGCGGGCTACGGGCGGTACTTTGGGCACGGTCTGGGCCACGGGGTCGGGCTCCAGATCCACGAGGCCCCCCGATTGGCGCCCAACGCCCCGGGCGTCTTGCGTCCGGGGATGGTCGTCACGGTCGAGCCGGGGATCTACTTCCCCGGTTGGGGCGGGGTCCGCATCGAGGACGACGTGCTAGTGACGCGAAGCGGCCACGAGGTGCTCACCAGCGCCCCCAAGCAACTTGAAGACGTCGTAATCTGCTGAGCCCGGAAAGAGTCCGGGGTAGAGAACCTGCTGGGAGCATAGGCATGACCGGTTCTCCGACCAACCAGGATTTTCTGGATCTCCGGAAGATTCGACGTCTGGTGGAGCTGATGAACGAGCACGAGTTGCTGGAGCTCGACTTGCAGCAAGGCCAGACCCGGATTCGGATTCGCCGGGGCGGAGAGTCGGCTGCGGCGGGCGGAGTCCATCCGGTCGTCGCGGCCGTCCCCGTAGCCCCCTCCGCGCCCGCGCCGGTTGAGCAGTCGTTGCCGACCGCGCCGGAGGCCCCGCCCAAGGAGGATTACATCGTCCTCATCAAGAGCCCCATGGTCGGCACGTTCTACGCCGCCTCCGACCCCGACTCGCCCCCCTACGCCAAGGTGGGCGACCCCGTGGGCCCGGAGTCGGTCGTCTGCATCGTCGAGGCCATGAAGGTCTTCAATCAGATCCCTGCCGAGGTCTCGGGCAAGATCGCGGGCGTGTTGGTCGAGAACGGCGAGCCGGTCGAATACGGCCAGCCGTTGTATAAGGTGGACACAAGGAAATAGATGTTCAAGCGCATCCTGGTGGCCAATCGCGGTGAGATCGCCCTGCGGATCATCCGCGCCTGCCGGGAGATGGGGATCGAGACCGTGGCCGTCTTCAGCGAAGCGGACCGCGGATCGGCCTACCTCCAGATGGCCGACGAGGCCTACTGCATCGGCCCGCCCAAGGCCGCCGACAGCTACCTCAAGATCGACCGCGTCATCAGCGTTGCCGAGATCGGCAACGTGCAGGCGATCCACCCCGGCTACGGATTCCTCGCCGAAAACGCCCATTTCGCCGAGGTCTGCCGG
>CAYGZI010000514.1:0-4681 GCA_964354245.1 uncultured Planctomycetaceae bacterium | reverse complement strand
CACCGGGAACGGGCCGAATTATCGTTGGTGGGACTGCGCAGCGCAGTCCAACCGGGAACTGGCCAAATTATCGTTGGTGGGACTGCGCTGCGCTTGTCCCACCCTACATCTACAACTACAACTGTCCTTCCAACTCCTCCCCGATCGCCGCAACGGCCGCGGCAAAGGCCGGATCCGCAACCTCGGCCGCGCGCCCTTCGAGGTCGGCGCGTGCCAGTTCCGCGGCGTAGGGGAGCACGCCAATGATGACCTGCCCGCTCAGGGCGTGCTCCAACAGCTCCCGCTCGCGCGGTTCCTTAATCTTGTTGGCCACGACGTAGTGCTTCTTGATGCCGATGTCGTTGGCGAGCTTTTGGATTCGCGTCGCGGTTTGCACGCTCCGCATTCCCGGCTCGACGACGCTGATCATCGCATCGACGCCGCGCGCCGAGGCCCGGCCCATGTGCTCCAGCCCCGCTTCCATGTCCAGGATCACGTCGTCGGCCGTGCGCAGCAGGAGGTGCTGGAGGAGGGCCTTGAGCACCGCGCCCTCGGGACACATGCACCCCTTGCCCCCGGACTCCACCGTCCCGAGGACCAGCAGCCGCACGCCTCCGACGCTTACCGAGAACCGCTCCGGCAGGTCGTCGACCTGGGGGTTCAAGCGGAACATCAGGCCCGCCCCCTCATCCTTGGCGCCGGTCCGCTCCAGGATGAGGTCGCGCATGTGGGCGATGGGCTGGGGCACGTTCTGCCCAGAGACGCCCAAAGCCGCGGCGAGGTTGCCGTCCGGATCGGCATCCACGGCCACGACCGGCCGCCCCAACGAGGCCAGCCGCCGGGCCAGCGCCGCAGCCAAGGTCGTCTTGCCGACCCCGCCTTTGCCTACGATTGCCAGCTTCATCGTGGTCGATTTCGTCGAGATATGGTCAATGTGATGCTCCACCGGCCACGAGCGACAAGCCACACGTCGATCCTACGGCGAGTATTCTCCGCGTATACTGTAATTGTCGAGAATACACGTCGGCCGCGGGACCGTCAACCACCGACCCCCGAGAGGGGCTTTTCTCCGTCGCGGCAACTCGGAATGATGAGGGAAACGCGAAGGGCCGGCCGCTCTTACGCCCGGCGAGCAGGTCACTCATTCAACATGGATTATAAGCGAGCCGCCGCCGTGGTGAGCCCACCGAATTAGGAAGATTGCCCCCTCGTTCCGAGGGGCATCCCGCGTGAAGAGTCCCTGCGGCGGGCCCTCCGCGATATCACCGCACAAGGCACCAGATCCCCATGCAATGCCCCGGCCAAGACAGAGCCTACTGGAAAGCCGACGCCGTGTTCGAGGTCCCCTGCCCGCAGTGCGGCGCCAGCGTCGAGTTCTTCAAGGACGAAAGCTCCGGCCGCTGCCGGAGCTGCGGCCATCGGTTCTTGAACCCCGGCGCCGACTTCGGCTGCGCCCAGTGGTGCTCTCTGGCCAAGGAGTGCGTGGGGTTCACGCCCGATCGCGGGCCGGCGGCCGACGCCACCGAAGGAGCGCTGGCCGCGAGGCTGATTCAGGCGATCCGGGAGGAGTCCGGGGGAGAGTCGGCTCGCATGGCCCGCGCGGTCACGGTCTTCCGCTATTCCAAGGAACTCGTGGTGCAGGAGAAGGGCGACCCGCGGGTCGTTCTCGCGGCCGCCCTGCTGTTGGAGACCGCGGCGAAAGCCCAGGGCATACTGCGCAGCATCGGGATGGATGAGCCCACGATCGAGCGAGTCTGCGAGATTGTCGAGACCTCGCGGACGGGGAGAGAGCTGGACACGATTGAGTTCAAGGTGGTCTGGGACTCTGACCTGCTGGCGAGGCTCGGGGCCGAAGGCTCGGATCGCGGTGAAGACAAGCCGGAGAGCCCTATCGAGGACCGCTTGAAGACCGAGGCCGGGAAGGCAAAGGCGACGAGCCTCAGTAGGCCGGGGATTCAGTGAGAAGTGGCCGGGTGGCACTGGCGTCTCGCCAGTGCCACGATCGGGCACAGGCAAGATGCCCGTGCTACGTGCCCAGCCCGGCAAGCTGTAGTGCCGCGTGGTAATCCGCCAGGCTGTTTACGTTTCTCAGGCTTTGCAGTTGCGGATCCACGCCGGTCAGCTCGTCCGCGCGGATCCATCGCGTGCGGACCCGGTCGAACAGATACGCCGGGCGCCGGCGGTCTTCGGCCAAGAGCCTCTCGATTTCCGGCAAGACGCTGGTCCGATAGACCGCCGACAGCGGCTCGGCAACTCCGTCGATGCAAGGCACGGCGGCGTCGTATCCCTCCGATAGCTCAATCACCCGGCGGACCAGTGCCGGCAGCAAGAGCGGCTGGTCGCACGCGGCCGCAAAAGCGGCTTCCACCCCCGCTGGCAGCGCGGCCAGGCCCACCGCCAGGCCCTCCAGCGGCCCGCGATCCTCCTGCCGGTCGCGGACCACGAGAACCGAACTTGGCAGCGGCGGCAATTCCTGTCCCGCGGCGGCCACGACGACGACCGGCTCGACCGCCTCGGCCACCAGCCGTACCACGCGCGCGAGCATGACCTCGGGGCCGAAGGGCAAGCTCAGCTTGGGCAAGCCCATGCGCCGGCTTCGCCCGCCGCAAAGCACGATCCCGCCGGTGGTGGACATGGCTAGTCGCCGTACTTCTCCAGCACCTCGGTCGTTTCCACCCAGAGGGCGAAGTAGGGGACCTCGCTCGAGTTCCGCTTCATGTACACCAGGAAGGGCTTGTCGAAGATGAATCGCCGCGGCTCGCGAGGCCCCGCAGCGCCTTTTGCCTCGATGTACGCGTCCGATTCGAGTCGGGCCCCGGTCTGGTCGAGACGGAAGTGGATCCCTTGCGAGGCAATCGACAGTTCCGCACCGCTGCCTTTGGGATTCTGAATCGCGCGCCCTTCCATCTCCGTGTAGCGTCGGGCGACGCCGACGTTGATCACCGGCACGATAAGCGGCTCGCTGTCGGCTACCCATGCCGCGTGGTCTTTGCCGGTCGCCCTGGCGGCCCGCCGGAGGACGCCGCTAAGGGTGGCCTGGAGCGTCTTATCGGGCGGCACCTTCGCTAAGACGAGCTCGTCGTCCTCCACCTTGGTGTTGAGCCGGACGACGAAATTGTCGTTGTCCACGTGATCGAGCACCGTGACCTGACTTCGGATCGCGTTGCCTCGCGCGGAGTCCCTGAGGCGGTAGAATCCGAACACCACCACGCGGACGTCGCCGCCCTTGGCTTTGAACGTCAGGACCTCGTCGAGCAGGTCAAACGCCTCGCGGAACGGCAGGGACCTCTGCAGGTATGCGTAGACGACCGCGGCCTGCGCGCCGGCTCCCTCCGGCACCTGGAGCGTGGCATTGGGGAATTGCCGCTTCATCTCCGCGCGGATCTGATCGACAACCCCGTCACGTGCCAAGCCTGCTTTCACTAGATACGAGCCGGGGGGAAAGTCCTGCTCACGGAGCTTCGACGCCTGGTGGAGATCCGCCACCATCTGAGGCGAGCCGCTCAGGCGGATCGGCTCCCCGACGACCTCTTGTTCGAGCGTGTTCCAAGCGAGTTGGAACGTGGCACAGTACACGTAGTTGCGGCCCGGGGTGATCTTGCCGAGGGTGTGCGGCAGGACGTCGGTTTCGCGGAGATTCTCGGCCGGAACCATCGGTGGCAGGGGCGGTGCCGCATCCTGCTTCCGGCGGCACCCAACAGTGGCCACAAGCCCCAGAAGACCCAGCGAGAACAGCGTCCACCAGCGTAATCGCAGTCTCATGACCGTCCCCCCTTTGTCCAAGTGATTCCACGAGAAGCATGTCGCTCTGCGCCAAGCAGTGAGCGACGCACCGCCGGTGAGTTGTACGACGTTCGGGCGTCCTAAGCAAGAGGCCCTCAGGCAGTGAGCAGCCGGTCGATTTCCTCCGCGGCCCGCATCCCTTCGGCCACGCCCTGCACCGCGGTCGTGCCGCCGTTAACAAGATCGCCGCCGGCAAACACGCCGGGAAGACTCGTGGCCTGCGAATCCGGCCGCGTGGCCACCAGGCCATGGCGCGTCAGTCCGAGATCCGCCAGCGCCGGACGCAAGTCGGCCGGAATGCCCTGGCCGAGGGCCTCGATCACCAGGTCCACCGCGAGCACGCTCTCCGTGCCGGGAACCACGTGCGGGGCACGCCGGCCGGAAGCGTCGGGCTCGCCCAATTCGGTGCGGGCAATACGCAGGCCGGTGAGCGTGCCGTGCTGGTCGGTCTCGTAGCCCAGCGGTTGGGTCAAGATCATCGGGTGGCAGCCCGACTCCAGGAACCGCCTGCGATCTTCCGGCCAGGCGGGCATTTCGGCCAGCGAGCGGCGGTAGACCAGAAACACGTCTTCTGCGCCGAGCTGCTTGGCGGTCACGGCCGCATCGATGGCCGTATTGCCGCCGCCGAGGACCGCCACCTTGCCCGTCAGCCCGGCGATCTTGCCGCGCTTCGCGTCCCGCAAGAAACTCAGTGCATCCGTCACTCCCCGCGCGCTGCCCAGCGAAGTCGCGCCGGACAGGCCAACCGCCAGAAAGACCGCGTCGTACTGCCGGCGCAGTTCGTCGACGGAAAAGGGGACATCACTGATTTCTCCCGAGTGCGGCGATCCCCCTTTGCCGCTCCGCGCGGCAAAATCAGTGATGTCCCCTTTTCCGGGCAGCGCGCGGCCGAGGCGGATCTCGATCCGTCCGGCGGCCT
>CAYGZI010000513.1:0-4693 GCA_964354245.1 uncultured Planctomycetaceae bacterium | reverse complement strand
ACGCTTGCCGCCATTGAGGAAACAACTCCAAACCTGATATACACAGTCAAACTACTGGGACGCAGAAGTCAAGAAGTCATATTTCATCGCACGTGCGAAAGGGAAGGAGATCGGACAGAGCCTCGCCGCTCTGGTTGACGTAAAGACGACAGCCTTGCTTACCGTGAAGTACCTTACGAAACAGCAACGTGACACACTGGGGGAGAAACGGTCGCGCAGCATGGGCGATCTTTGGCTGCACGACAACGGAATCTACCACCCGATCAACGTGAAGACGGGCATTGTGGGAGCAGAGGGCCAGCCAAACCTGGTATCCCTGAAGAAGGTGCTGGGTGCAATCATGGCGTGCCAGATCGACTCCTATTACCTCTTGATCGTCAAAATGCAGATCCTTGCAGACGGGATCATTCCCTCGATCTACCTCTTTGATATGCTTGACTGGCTTGACTACGTGACGTTTGACTCTGGACCTGGACAGATGATGCTGAGGGCTGTAAAGTTCTTTAGGGAGTTCGATCCAAAGAAGGTCGTAACGACGGACATAAGCGCCAAAGTGAAGAGGCTCATGGAGCTATACGAGGACGGCGAACGCCGCCTCAAGGCAAACCGCGAGAGGGGCTTGAAGCAGTATCAAGAGCGGTTTCGCCAGTTCATGGCCCTTAAGGATTTTGTCGTGACGGCCGAGACGCAGAGGAGCCTTCGACTCGAATGAGTGTCCCACGCCTTTCAAGAGAGAGAAAACGCCAACTTGGCCAATACCTGACGCCCGCCCCGGTCGCGGCGGCGATCGTCAAGAGATTGCGGCTTCTTCCGAGTCACCGAATCCTTGAGCCGTCTTTTGGCGAGGGGGCGTTTCTCTTCCAGGTGTTAGACTCGATGAAAACGGTCGTCCCACGCGACCAGCTTCCTGCGTGGTGTGCCGACCACTTGTTCGGTTGCGAGATTGACGCCAAGGCGTATGCAGCCTTTTCGAGAACCTGGCAGTCGAGGGGGTTGGGCAGCGTCCCGGCCAGTCTTGAGCATTGCGATTTCTTTACGTGGCTCCCGCCGGGTTGCGATAGGACCGCGGTCACTGACCGTCGGCGCTATTTCACGTCACGCCTCGAGCAATTCGACCTCGTGATTGGCAATCCGCCGTTCGGCGGGAGCATCAACCCTAGACTGCAAGACGAATTGGACGATATCCTCGGGATTCGCAACCGCCGGAAGATCAAGAAGGAGACGTATGCTTTCTTCCTCGTCAAGGCGGTTGATCTCTTGCAGCCGGGCGGCCGGGTCGTATTCATTTGCAGCGACACGATACTCACGATCCCGACGATGACGGGCCTCAGGAGTTGGCTTCAGGGTACGTGCGAAGTCGAGATATCAAACGTTCCCGGCGCGTTTGCCGAAACCAATCAGGACATGTTGCTGCTGACACTGACGAAGCAAACGGCTCCCCCTCGCAGCGTGACGGCTTTTGGGGCCGACCTTCCAATCGCCGACATTGCGTCCACGCCGAACATGAGTTGGCGCGTCAACGGGGATTTCGCCAGATACTTCAAGGGCATCACCGTCGGGGACAAGATGGTTGCCACGTCGGGTATGACCATAGGCAACAACGACCTTTTCTTGCGGCCGATCGTAGATGGCCGCGTCGAGGAACCGTACCAATTCGCATTTGGTGAACGTGCCATTACGCTCGAAGGCGAACTGTCGCGCGCTCGCTTGGGGAAACTGTCCAAGGAACGTGTGAGAGAAATCAAAGCACTGGAATCGCGGGGTGCGGCCGAAAAGGCGGTTGTTTGGAAGGCCCGAAGAACGCCCAAAGCGATTGAGCTTCCGCACGAAGATTACCGCTTCTACAACAAGGCGTCGCCGGACATCGTCTATTCTCCGCCCAAATGGGTCGTTTTCTGGCGCGGCGACGGGCAGTACGTCTACACGTTCAAGAAAACGGGCAACTGGTACCTACACGGCGTCGGCGGCATGAAGTACTTCGGGCGCGAGGGCCTTTCGTGGGCGCTTATCGCCCCGCGTCTTTATCCGCGCTATCTGCCGGCGGGGTACGTTCTGGACAGCGGAGCACCATGCGCGTTCCTGCGGGATGGGGTCGCGCATGACGAGCTCTTCTTTATTATCGGCTGGGCGCTTACCGAGTTGTGCAACCGGATCCTCAAGGAAGTGCTGAACCATACGAGGAACATCCAAAGCAAGGACTTCGAGCGGCTCCCTTATCCTTTGTGGGTTGGCGCGGCGAGCAAAGAGAAGGCCGTGCGTACAGTCAAAGACTGGATTACGCGGGCACGGGCCGGAGAGCGTTTCTCGTTCAAGAGCCAGGAGGTGCGCGGGCTGAACGCGCTGTACGAGTGGAAGGACTCCGGGACAGTGACAACCGCGAGCAAGAAAAGCACCGTGCGCCAAGTCTCTCTGTTCTGACCGATGGCCCGGAACGAGGCGTCCGCAGCGTGTGGGATCGCGACCGAAGCCGTGGCACAGTAATGGCTCACCCGCCGACCTTGGCCTTCAACTCCTCCAGCAGCCGCACCGCCTGGCCGATCTCGGCCTTCTGACGCTCGGGCTCCTGCGCGATCTCGCGCTCGATGGTCAAGGGGCCCGTGTAGCCGATTTCCTTGAGCGTGCGCAGGAAGGTCTCGGCCCCCACGTCGCCCTGGCCGAAGGGGACTTCCACGCCCCACTCCTGACCGGGCCGGGCCGCCCATTTACCGTCCTTGCAGTGGACGCTCCTCACGTAGGCCCCCACCTTCCGCAGCGCTGCGATCGGCTCGCCCGAGCCATAGAGGATCATGTTGGCCGGATCGAAGTTCACAAACAGGTTCCACCGCTCCACGTCGGCCACAAACCGCAAGAGCGAGTCGGCCGACTCCTGGCCGGTCTCCAGGTGCAGGCGCTGGCCGTTGGCCAGGCAGTGGTCGCACACGTCGCGCGCGACCGCCACGACTTCCTTGTAGAGCGGGTCGCTGCGGTCGTGGGGCACAAAGCCGATGTGCAGCGCGACCACGTCGCAGCCCAAGAGCCGGGCAAAATCGGCGATCTCCTTCATCTCCTTGGTCCGCGCGGCCCGCGTTGCCGGCGGGACCAGGCCCACGGTGCGGACCACCGTGGGAATGTCGGCGTAGCTTTCGCCCTCGAAACCCCCGAAGACCGCCGTGATCCGGATCCCCAACTGGCCCAGCCGGTCGAGAAACCGCTGGGCGTGCTCGGCGGTGCGGGCGGACTGGTGGGGGGCGTGGAGTTGGATGGTGGGGATCCCCAGCTCGTGAGCGACCTCCAGCTTGACCCCGAGCCCCGCGTCGATACTGGTGAAGACTCCGATTGGCCACTTGTCCACGACTTGCTCCTTTCCTGGGAAAAGGGGACGGCTCCGGGCAAGGCGAGGCGCCTGTCCCCCTTCTCTCGCGATTGCCGGTACTGGACGATGTCAACTGCCGGTAGGATACCGCGGGGAGGGGGTCGCTTCAAGCGGCCGTACCCAAACGGGTGGACCGGCCCGCGCCGACTGCGGGAAACTCCGCTTGACGGGCTATCCGAGACAAATCAGAATCGAATCTCCCTTTTCCGCGGGAGACTCCCCATGGCCAAGAAACTGGCGGTCGTCCCGGAGCTTTGCTCCGGCTGCCGGATCTGCGAGCTGACCTGCGCGATACAGCAGTTTGCGGCGGCCAACCCCAAGAAGAGTGCGGTCCGCTTGCTGGTCACCTATCCGCACCCGGTGATGCGGTTGCCGATCGTTTGCGGGCAGTGCAAGGTGCGGCTGTGTGCCGACGCCTGCCCGGTCGGGGCCCTGAAGCGGACCAACGGCGTGGTGCGCCTGGACACCAGCGGGTGCATCTCCTGCATGAAGTGCGTCGAGGCTTGCCCGTTCGGGGCGATCTTCGCCCACAGCGACCTGGACTACCCGATCAAGTGCGACCTCTGCGACGGCCATCCGCAGTGCGTCGAGAAGTGCCCCAAGGGGGCGATCCGCTTCATTCCCGAGCAATCCCTGGGCGAGGCCAAGCGCATGAACAACGTGCTCAGCTACGCCCACATGAAGGAGATCGAGTTCACGGAGAAGGGGGAGAAGAAGTCGATCCGTTACGCGGAGATCGGGAAAGAGGAATTGTAGTGTCCATCAAATCCGGCTACTTCAAGAAAAGACTCCACGTTGACCTCAGCGCGGGCCGCTGCCAGCGATTGCCGATCGCCGACGAATTGATCGAACGGTTCATCGGCGGCCGCGGCTTCGGGGCCAAGCTCGTCTGGGACAACCTGGTCCAGCACGACTTCCAGATCGACCCCCTGGGGCCCGAGAACCTCATCGTCGTCGCTCCCGGGCCGCTCACCGGCACGTACGTGCCGTCGTCGGGCAAGACCTCGTTCGTGGCCATATCGCCGGCCACCGGGCTCTACGGCGATTCCTCGGCCGGCGGGACCTTTGGCCTTGAGTTGCGGCAGACGGGCATCGACGCGCTCACCATCGACGGCCGGGCCCCGCAGCTCTCGGTCCTGTTCCTCGATGAAGACGAGGCTTCGATCGTTCCCTCGCCCGAGCTGGCCGGCAAGACGTGCCTCGAGGCCGAGGGCATGATCAAGGACCGCTTCGGCACCCACGAGGTCAAGGTCGCCGTGATCGGCCCGGCGGGCGAGAAGCTCGTGAAGATCGCCTGCGTCAACACCGATTGGTCTCGCAACGCCGGCCGCTGCGGCATGG
>CAYGZI010000512.1:0-4695 GCA_964354245.1 uncultured Planctomycetaceae bacterium | reverse complement strand
GGCTCGAGGCCGAGTGCTCGCGCTACGAGTTCTTCGCCGACGTGGTCGCGCAGACCAATCCCGACATCGGCATGGTGACGATGGACCGCGATCCGGCCAAGGCCATGGAGCTGATCGTCAAGCTCGGCGAGCAGTCGCCGGACTGCGCAGTCCTGGCGGTCAGCTCGTCGAACGACGGCCAGTTGATCCTCAAGGCGATGCGTGCGGGGGCCAAGGAGTTCCTCACGCAGCCGGTCCGGCTCGAGGATCTCTTGGGCGCGTTGGGGCGGATCAGCGACCGCCGCTTCGGCCGCGGCGAGAAAAAGCCCCGCGGCAGCCAGGTGATCGCCGTCGCCGGGGTCATCGGCGGCGTGGGCACGACGAGCATCGCGGTGAACCTCGGGTGCGCCCTGTCCCGAGATGAGAAAAACTCGGTGGCCCTGGTGGACCTCGACCTTTGCCTGGGCGACGCCGACGTCTTCCTCGACGCCATCCCGGATTACACGCTGGTCGACGTGGCCCAAAACGTCACCCGCCTGGACTTCGCGCTCTTGAAGCGCTCGCTGACCAAGCACTCCTCCGGCCTCTTCCTCCTGCCCCGGCCCATGCAGCTTGAGGATATGGCCCTGATTACCCCAGACGATTTGCAGCGGGTGATCGGCCTGATGAAAGCCACATTTACTCACCTGGTGCTCGACCTGTCCAAGTCGTACACCCCGGTGGACATGGTGGCCCTGCAGGCCGCCAACGACATCCTCCTGGTGGCCCAGTTGGACCTGCCTTGCCTGCGCAACGTGGTCCGGCTGATGATGTCGTTCAACGAGATGCAGGGAATGTCGGAGAAGGTGAAGATCGTCGTCAACCGGATCGGCCTGGAAAGTGGCCAGATTACCCTCAAGAAGGCCCGGGACACGATCGGGCGCGACATCTTCTGGCAGCTCCCCAACGACTATCGCACGATGGTCGAAGTCCGCAACAACGGCATCCCCTTGATCGAGCACGCCCCGAAAGCGGCGATCACGCAGGCGATTTCCGACCTGGCCGAGGCGTTGACCAAGGAGGAGAAGGAGCAGCAGGCCGCGCCCCCGACGGGCAAATCCACGCTCGGCCGCATCTTCAGCTTCTGGCCCGGCAAAGGCGGCAAGTAGGCGCGCGAGGGCCCCGATGGGGCTAGCTGACGAGAAGGCTGGTGGCTGCCAGCGTATTGCGTACCGGCTCGAACGCACCTACGGCTATCGGGGGCGCCGCCCCGGAACCACCGGAGCCGGATGAACCTCAGAATGCGAACGCGTCGGGAGACACGTGGAAGTATCTTGCCGGTTCGCCGACGTGGGCGCGATTCAGCCAGCGCCGCCCGCTAAGGACCTCGGAAATCGTGGAGTCCGCGATGCCCGTCGCCCGCGACACCTCAGTCTGAGAGACTCCTCTGGCTTCGATGAGGTGGCGTCGGGTGGCTGGTGGCTGAGCGTAGCGAAGCCCCAGTCGATGGCCGCTGGGGCACGCTTCGCTTTGCCCCAGCCACCCAACTCGCCAAGTAAGGCGTGTCGGACCCATTAGGGCTCTCGTTCGCCGTCCCCGAGGACCGCGGCTAGATGTTCCCGCAGACCCGTGCAGGCGGCCCCGAGTTCGGCCATATCGCCACGCGCAAGTTCGCCAGCGATCGGCGACTCGGGCACGGCCGTCGAATCGGACGACGCACCGGCCGGCGGTGAGGGAGTCCCGTCGGGGAGGCGGGCCTGGTCAATGACCCGGCACGACTCGCCGGTGTGGAAATGGGCGTTGTTTCGGCCTGCCCGCTTGGCCGCGTAGAGGGCCTCGTCGGCACGCTGAACGAGCGAGGCCGTGTCGTCCTCCGAGGTCGCCATCGCGACCCCGAGGCTCACGGTCAGGTGCAAGTGCAGGTCGTCCAGGCAGAAATCGTAGGCGGCCACGGCCTCCCGAGTGCGCTCGGCCGCGCGGCAGCCCTCGACGACCCCCGTGTGCGGCAGGATCGCCGCAAACTCCTCGCCTCCGATCCGGGCGATCAGGTCCATCCGGCGAAGAGTGTATTCGAGAACCTCTGCGAGACAGCGAAGGACGAAATCACCCGCCGGGTGGCCGTGCCGGTCGTTGACCGACTTGAAGTGGTCCAGATCCGCGATCATCAGGCAGAACGGCACCTTGGTCCGGCGCCATTCGGCGATCCGCTGTGCCAAGGCGTCGTGGAACGCCCGGCGGTTGGGCAGGCCGGTCAGCGGGTCGGTCCGGGCCTCGGTCATCCACGACTCGATCTGTTTGGCTTGCTGGCGGAGCTGGTCCTCGGCGGCCATCAAGCGGTCCTGGAGCCGGGAGTTGTGCTGGAGGATATCGGCGACGGCCTTGAGCACGGCCTGCACGGCCGGACCATCTTCGTCGGCCTGGACGGCCGCGAGCTCGCGCGTGACGCTCTGCATCCGGCTGTTATGGCGGCCGATGTCCTGGGACACCTCAGCCACCGCATCCCGCAGCCGCCGGCCGAGGTCCCGCAGGTCCTTGGTCATGCCCCTCTCGGACCGCCGCCCGGCCGACCGGCGGACCGGCCAAAGCCGTCCCGCGATCCATCCGATCGCCAGGTGAGCGATCCCTATCGCACCGATGATCCACGCTGTCGATGAAGGAACTGACATCGCCCTGCCGCTTCCTATTCCATCCAACCCTCACGACCGCTACAGCCCGCACGTGCGGTCAGAGTGCGGTTTACTCAAGCCTAGCTTACGCCGGCGTTGATGCCGTCGAGCCACGGTTGGTCGGGGCAAACCAGATAGTCCTGTCCTTCCGTGTGAAGCGTCTGATCCCAGGGCTTCCCGGTCACGGCTGGACCGTTGCGGGCGATCGCCCTCGACCTGGAGGCAAAGCTGGAGTGCTCGCTACGCAGGTGAATCTCTGCGAACAGTCACCCCGACGCTGCCGCTAGTACTGGAGCCTCCGCCCGGGCTCTGTGTCGTCGTAACCTGCGCCTCAAACTTGAACTGCCATCCACCCCCATCTTTAGCCTCGCGTTTCTTTGTATCCGGGGCGCGGCTAGTGACCTTGACCACGATTGGGATGCGGTACTTCAACGAGGCATCGATAGCTGTCGCAACCTCGCGAGCCGACCGCTTGTCCTCAGCCGTTTCCTTCAGCTTGGCGGCCATTGTGTCGGGCACCGTAAAACGTTTGGAGAGGAAGAGAACTGCGATCCTCTTGACCCGGTGGTAAAGATCGACTTCCGGGTGATCTTCGGCACGGTGGCCGCCGTGGTGCCGCAGCGCGAATTGTGGTTGCGCCAAAACCCGGCCGCCCAAGACTCCGTGCTCCGCGGATTGGCCCAAGCCCGATCGGGCAACTTCAGCAAGACCCCGCCCCACCTCGACCAGGACGCTGCAATTGCCGAAAGGCTCTCTCGAGCATCCTTACGATCCACAGGGTAAAGTGCTTGAGGCTTACGTGCAGCACCGGACGCCCGGCGCCTACCGCGTGTTCTGGTGTTACGGGCCGGGCAAAGGCGCGATCACGATTCTTGCCATTACGCCGCACCCCTGAGCAGCACGCCAGCATCAGCCCGCTACCCGGTAGTACTTGGGCTGTAGGGTGTCGCCGGGTCATCAACTCCGGTGGAGCGCTCCGATCGTCTGCCCAAACCACACTCCAGGACTGCCCGCTCTGCAGCGTGGCAGGCGGCCGAAAACGCGTTACACACCAGACCGGTCGCGGCGCCCCCGGCGCCGTTGATATGTGCCAACTCGTGAATCATCGTGGCCAAAACCATCCATCGGCCAATTCGAAACGGGCCCGGACCGATCCATAGATCCTTGTTGTGGAATGTCGCTCCGTCGTCCGCGAGTGTAGGATCATAGTTGATCCAGATAGAGCTGTCGTTCAGCAGCACCCTCAAGCTGCGTCCCCCGGATAGCGACGTGAAGTAGCGGTTCGCGCCCGGCAGGTTGCCGGCGATCCAGAATGCCTTCGTCCGTGCCCATCGGACTTGGGCACGCAATCCCAACGGAAACGGCGTAAAGGGGACGCCGTTTTCGTTGCCTGCATGGTCTCCGACGTTGATTTGAATCATCCTTCTCTCCACCAGGGGTCCGGATTGGAACGGATAACTTCGAGTCGGGCATCGACCCCGCTCAAGCCCGTAGCCTGGGCATGCGAGGTCGACCGAGCTGTAAAGGTTATCGCCGATTCCGGCGGAAGGTTGCGTGAAAATGGCCATTTCCGAGACCGCAGCGTCGTTATTGGGCCCTATTCCGTCTGCGCTGCCCAAATTGGGGCCGTTCACGCGAAAATGGGCAATTTGGGTCGTGGCCTGAAGCCGGGCCAACAGAGTCATCCACCCGAAGGAGCAGCAAAAAATCGAGCAAGGAGGCGAGAACTTGAAACGGAACTTGAAACGGCGACGCAGCCAGTTTCGCGCCTGAGGTCGGGGTCGAACACTAGAAACTCAATCTCGCCTTAGTCACGGATACCGACTTTGAGACGGCCCTGCGGCGCGACGCGGAATCCGACGCACGCGCGACGCGGAATCCGACGCAGCAACCGGCCGTCCGGTTTCGTAGGGGTTCGCAAGAAACGAAGCAAGCCCTCGAGAATCAAGGGCTTGTACTTGCGGGTGCAACCCCGTGCGATACTGTACGAAGTTACACAGCACCCCCAGGGGGAGACGAACCCCCGTTCTCGGACTGAGAACCCGATGTCCTAGGCCACTAGACGATGGGG
>CAYGZI010000511.1:0-4707 GCA_964354245.1 uncultured Planctomycetaceae bacterium | reverse complement strand
CCGCGCGACACTAATTCTGAACAGCAGTTGTCTCAAACCGGTTGACACGCTCCGTGACCGTTATGTACCTGTCGGGTACGCCGCTCGACGACGACGGGCTCTCATCGCTCGTCCCGCTACGAGGCACGTTGCTGAAGCTATGGCTTGATGGGACAAGTATTACCGACAACGGCGTCAAGTACCTTAACGAGTTTGACAAACTCGTTCTGGTTTCAGTCTACCGTACGAACATCACCTCGCGCGGGTACTCGGAACTCAACATCCCATCCTTGGCATCGCTTCAGATCCGCGAGGGTGTCGTGCCACAGGAAACAGAGGAACTCCTCAGGAAGAGGATGCCGAAGCTTTTCGTCAATACCACGCTTGATCCGAGCCGACTATCCAGACGCGTCCCCATCCCTGATTTCCGCGATTTCCGCACGTATTGGTCGCATTAAGTGGCGCGCCCACTGTACGCCGCGTCTGGCAGGACGGGTTAAGAACGCGTCCACCACTCTTGGAAGAGCCGCTACTGCGGCACCCGCCAGGTCAGTTTCTCGACATACACTTTGCCCGCCGGCGTGACTTCAAACTCAATCTTCACCCGGTCCACGTCCTTCCCGACGACCACCGGGAAGCTCGCGGTCTTCCAGTCCGCGCCCACGGTCATGGAGCCGCACCGTTCTTTAGCTCGCCAGCGGTACTCGTAGCGGCTGTTGATGTCGGCAAAGGTCAAAACGGGCGCGATCGTGCGGGAGACCCCGTCGGCGGATCGGGCGGTGAGCGTGAACTGAGTCTGGCCGGTCTCCGGACCGTAGATCCAGGTCGTGGCGCCGCCGGAAAACTCCGCCACGCGGACTGCGCCGGGCGAGCGGCCCCCGTGGGGCGACTTGACCTCCGCAGGGGCGTAGCGGCAGCCCGTGTACCCGTCGGGCCGGTTGTTGCCGTCGATGTCCCGGGCGAAGTCGGGATTGGGCATCTGCTCGACGCTCGGGCCGAAGAACTTTCTCGGGCTCTGGACCGCCTTGACCGCGTCGGCCATGACCATCACCGGCAGGTCGTGCGCCCGGATGAAGCGGCAAAGCTCTTCGAGTGCCCAGGCACTTCCGTCCTCGTCGCGGATCACGTGGAACAGGGGAATCGTGACCAGGCCCTGGGTCAGGCCGTCGGCGATCTGGGTCTGCATGCGGTGGAGTCCCTCGGCCGCGGCCGGTTTTCCTCCGCGGCTGTCCCAACCGGCGACCCCGCCGTAGCCGAGGCAGAACGGGTCGTCCCTGAGGCGCCAGTGCACGTTGCACTGCTCGTCGGGCTTGAGTCCCACGCGCCCGGCCACGTAGTCGTAGTACGGCGCCAGCGTCTCGCGGAGCTCCGGGGTCCAGTTCTGGCCCTGGCCGCCGGGCTGATTCCAGCCGCGGGTCTCGATGCCCAGCTTCTTCAGGATGCCCAGCGACTGCTCGGTCTGCTCTTTCCACTCGGCCCGCTTCTCTGGGTCTCCCCAGAAGGCCGCATTGTGATCGAGCGTGTGGTCGTGGATCTCGTGTCCCACGCGGTGCATCTCCACGATCTGCTCAGCGGTGAGTTTTCCCGGCCGGCCCAGCACGCCCGTCACCACGCCGAAGCTCCCTTTGAGCTTGTGCTTCTCCAAGGTGCGGAAAGCGTGGGTGTAGTGGCCGATGGTCCCGTCGTCGAATTGGAGCACGACGATCCCGAGGCGGCTTTCGGGCCCCTTTCTTCCCTTCGCGTCCTTGTCCGTGCCGCCCGGCTCGCGGGCATGGGCGGCCGCAACGGTCAGAGCGGCGAAAACGCAAACCAGAGCGGTGGCGGCTACGCGGCGTCTTGTCATGGCTTGGACTCCGTTGGTGGTTTACCTGGCGCGCGCCCGGGATCGGCCGGACCGCCGAAGATGGCTTCCCGCAAGTGGGCCAGGGCAGTGCGGAGGTACGGCTCGTCCCAGTCGCGGACCAGGGAGGGCGTCTGGAAGATCCGCTTGGGCAGGCGCAAGTCCTCGGGCGAGAAGCCCTCGCGGAGCTTGAACTCGTACTTGCTGCGGTGGATCGACTGGCCGATCGCGTTGAGGTCCTCCGGAGAGAGACTGAAACCGGCCGCCTGCAATGCCCGGGCGACGACGTCCGGCACGTAAATGCCCCGGGCGAAGAAGCAGACGACGAGGCTGGAGAGGACCTGGCGCCAGCGCTCCTCGGCCAGGAGCGTCTCGACAAGCTCCTGGGGAGTGAGCCGCTTTTTGACCAGCGTTTTCTGATCGACGCTGTAGCCGGCGTTGTCGAGGTGGCTGTGCCGGGCCCCCATGAGCACGCCCAGGTGGGCGGCCGGTCCCGTGTGATAGCCGGGCATCTCGTTGCCGCCGAAGGCCAGGGCGTAGTCCTGGCCGCCGTAGATGCTTGCCGCGCGATCGACGCCGCGGGCCAGGGCCTTGTAGAAGTCGTTGGGCTGCTGGACGATCTTCTCGACGGCGGCCATATAGGCCGGGGCATCGTCCCAGCGGAGCGTCAGTCCGTCCGTCTCGCGGCCGGAGATCAAGCCGTTTTGTTGGGCCTCGGTCGCCCAGGCGAGGACCACTCCGGCGGTTATCACGTCCATCCCCAGGGCCTCGATCCGGTCCACGAGCTTGAGGATCTTCTCGGGCGACGAGATGCCGAGCATGGAGCCGACGGCGTAGATGGGCTCGTAGTCGTAGCCGATCATCGAGGTCTTGTAGAAGTACGACTGGTCGGCGTAGGGCTCGCGCAGGGCGGCAATGTGGATGCAGGCGACCGGGCAGTGCGAGCAGGCGAGGCGCCGGCCCAGGTAGTGCTCGGCGAAGTGTTCGCCGGAGATGGTCTCCGCGTGGTCGAACTGGGCCTGGCTGAGATTGCGAGTGGGCAGGCCGCCCAGGGCGTTGAGCGGGGCGATGTTCTCCGCGGTGCCGAGGTCGTGATACTTCTTCATGACCGGGGAATCGACGGCGGCCTGGTAGACCTCGTCGTAGACCTTGCGGTAGAGCCCGGCGTCGCCGATGGGCAGCGACCGCTTGCCGGAGATCACTACGGCCTTGAGCCTCTTGCTGCCGAAGACGGCCCCGAGCCCCAGCCGGCCGAAGTGGCGATAGGTCTCGGTGGTGACGCTCGCGTAGGAGACGAGCCGCTCGCCGGCGCGGCCGATGCGCATGATCGTGCGCAGCCCGGCCCCCGCCTCGCTCCCGCGGAGCACGCGGCCCGCCGTGAAGCTGCTTCCCATGCCCCAGAGGGTCGAGGCGTCGCGGAACGCGACCTGACGGCCGTGAATGGAGAGGGAAATGGGCAACTCGCTGGCCCCGCGAATGACGATGGCCCCGTAGCCGGCCATGCGCAGGGCCACGGCGCTCCGCCCGCCGCAGTGGCTTTCGCCCAGATTGCCAGTGTGCGGCGATTTGAACGCGGCGACCGTCTTAGATGCCAGTGGCAAGAGCGCGGTGAGCGGACCCACGGCCAGCACGATCGGGTTGTCGGGCCCAAGCGGGTCGCAGCCCGCCGGGCATTCCTCGCGCAGGAGCTCGATGGCCGCGCCGCTGCCACCCAGGTGCTTCTCGAACAGGTCCTCCCGGCGGCGCACCGAGAAAGCCTTGTTGGTCAGGTCCACGTAAAGGACGTTGGCCAGCGGGTCATCCTTGAGCATGGGCAGCCTCCCGTCTCTCCAAGAGGAGCACCCCGTGGGGGCAGAACTTCGCGCAGACGCCGCAGTGCGTGCAGATCATCGGCTTCTGGATCTCATCGTCCCAGAAGACCGCGCCCAGCACGCAGGCATGGCGGCAGTGGCCGCAGCCGATGCAGCGGGCCGGATCGAGGGCCACGCCGCCGCCGTCGCGGACCGTCAAGGCATCCACCGGGCAGACCCGGGCGCAGGGCGGGTCGTCGCACGCCCGGCAGACCACGACCGTGAATCCGCGCTCCATTCCACCCACCGAGCGGATCCCGATGCACGCCTTGGCCAATCCCGGCTCGTGCTTCCTGGCGCAGGCGAACATGCAGCACTGGCAGCCCACGCAGCGCTCGGGGTCCACCACGGACAATCGCGTCAGTCCTGCCACGCAAGTCTCCTTTGTTTCGCCTTCTTCCGTCCTAACGCGGCCTACGACCGCAGCCAAACGGCGGGCAAGCCCGCCCGCTACGCGACATAGCCGTCAGCGGTGCCAAAGAAAGCGATTATCCCAGCGATCTAATCGGGGGGCAATGGCTGATGGCCCATTCGGGCACTGCTTCTGCGAAGCAGTGGCACACGCCCGCCGTCTGTTGCACGGAGATTGACTTCGACGGGGCGCATGGCTAGCCTGACCGGTATGCCAGAGTGCCATTAGGCATGGCGTGGCCCCGATCCACGTTGCTCAGCCTGCCGAAAAGGAACGCCACATGCGCAAACTCGCGATGATCCGACAACTCTGTCTCCTGCGCCCTGTATGGCTTGCTGTGTCGGTGGTCTTGCTCGCGGCCACCGCCCGCGGCGCAACCTTCTATTGCGACCCCGCCCAGGGGAGCCCGCAGGGAGACGGCAGTGCGTCACGCCCATGGCGCACGATCGAGGAGGTGCTTTCGGCCAAACTCATCCAGCTCCGGAACAAGGACGGCAAACCCGCCAACCCCGACGCGCCGGTCAAGCCCGGCGATACGGTTCTGCTGCGCTCCGGGTGGCACGGCGTGATCCGCATTGCCGCAGGCTACAACGATCGGCTGATCACCATCGCGGCGGCCGAGGCGC
>CAYGZI010000510.1:0-4714 GCA_964354245.1 uncultured Planctomycetaceae bacterium | reverse complement strand
GCGGATCCTCGTGGGCGGGTTGGTTGCCGGCGCGCTAGTGGCCGCGGCGAGCCTGGCGGTCGCCCGGCGAATCTCGCGCCCCCTGGAGGCGATCCGCTCGGGAGCGGAGCGGTTCGCGCGCGGGGAGCTGGAGCACCGGCTCGTCGTCGCGGGGCCCGAGGAAGTCAGGATGTTGGCCGAGTCGATGAACGACATGGCCCGAGATCTCCACGAGCGGATTCAAACGGTCGTCCGCCAGCAGAACGAGCACCAGGCCGTGCTTTCCAGCATGGAGGAAGGGGTGCTGGCGCTCGACCCCGGCGGCGCGATCCTCAGCCTCAACCAGGCGTGCGCCCGGATGCTCAAGCTGGAGCCGGAGCGGGTGCGCGGGCGCCTGGTCCACGAGGTGGTGCGCAAGGCGGATCTTCTGGAGTTCGTCGACCGCACCCTCTCCGGCTCCGCGCCGGTCGAGGAAGACCTCCAGTGGCCCGGGACGGAACTCCACGCCCACGGCGCGGTGCTCCGCGACGCGCAGCAGCGGACGATCGGGGCCCTGGTCGTGCTCTACGACGCGACGCGATTACGCCACCTGGAAAGGGTCCGCCGCGACTTCGTGGCCAACGTCTCTCACGAGTTGCGCACGCCGATCACCTCGATCAAGGGCTTCGTGGAAACGCTCCTGGCCGAGAACCTGGAGGACAAGGAGACCGCGCTCCGGTTCCTGGGGATTGTCGTGAAGCAGGCCGACCGGCTCGATGCGATCATCCAGGACCTCCTGATGCTTGCCCAGGTCGAAAAGGGGGCCGAGGCGCACTCCATCGAGCTTGCGCCCCAGCGGATCGGCGAGGTCCTCCGCGAGGCGGCCGAGATGTGCCAGAAGAAGGCCGTCGACCGCCGGATCGCCATCGAGATCCAGTGCCCCGAGGACCTTGCGGCCGCCATCAACCCCCCGCTCCTGGAACAGGCCGTGGTGAACCTGCTGGACAATGCGATCAAGCACAGCGAGCCCGGGGGCAGCGTCCGGCTGGCCGCGTCGCAAGAGGCCGCCGACGTGGTCATCCGCGTCGAGGACCACGGCTGCGGCATCGAGCCAAGGCACTTGCCCCGCCTGTTCGAGCGGTTCTACCGCGTCGATAAGGCCCGCAGCCGCGAGCTGGGCGGGACGGGCCTTGGGCTGGCGATCGTCAAGCACATCGTGGCGGCCCACCGGGGAACGGTCGAGGTCCAGAGCACGGTCGGCCAGGGGAGCACGTTCTCGATCCGCCTGCCGGCGGCGACGCCCGGGGCGACCGGCGCATAAAGTAGGCCGGTCACTCCGTGATTGGCTGGCTTTCGCCGCCAATCCACGCAACAATAGCGGCTTCGCCGCGGAAGCCCGCTCAGAACGTTTCTGCAACGCCACAGCCGCGGCGCTTGACCCCAACGGAGCTTTGCCATGAAAACGTGCTTCTGCACCCCGGTCGTGCTGATCGCCCTGTGCGCCGTCGCCCTCGGACAAGCCAACGCCGGTCGGTTCGACGTGCGCCAGTACGGAGCCAAAGGCGACGGCCAGACGGACGACACCGCCGCCTTTCAGAAGGCTCTGGACGCCGCAGGCCAGGCCGGCGGCGGCATTGTCTACGCCCCGCGCGGCAACTACTTCTTCGCCGGCCACCTCAGCGTGCCCGGCGGCGTGACCCTAGAGGGCGTCTGGAAATCCGTCCCCTCGCACACCGGCATCCGCGACCGCCGCGGGCCCAAGCCCACCGACGACGGCACCACGCTCCTGGTCACCGAGAGCGCGGGCAAGGAGGACGGCCCGCCGTTCATCACGCTCACCCAGAACGCAACGCTGCGGGGCGTGGTGCTTTACTATCCCAACCAGAAGGCCGACGACGAGCCCGTGCCCTATCCTTATGCCGTCGCCATGCGCGGCAACAACCCCGCCGTATTGCAGGTCGAGCTCTTGAACCCCTACAACGGCATCGACGCCACGCGCAACCAGCGCCACCTGATCCGCGACGTCCAGGGGCAGCCGCTCCGCCGCGGAGTGCTGGTGGACGGGATCTACGACATCGGCCGCATCGAAAACGTCCACTTCAACCCGTGGTGGAGCATGAGGCCCAAGCTTTTCCAGTGGCAGATGCAAAACGGCGAGGCCTTCATCTTCGGGCGGACCGACTGGCAATACGTGCTCAACACCTTTTGCTTCGGCTACAAGGTCGGCTACCGCTTCATCCAGACCAAGGCCGGAGTGTGCAACGGCAACTTCCTCGGCATCGGCGCGGACGATTGCCACACGGCCCTGGTGGTCGACGCCTGCGCCCCGATGGGCCTGCTCATCACCAACGGCGAGTTCGTCTCGTTCCACGGCCCGGACCCGACCATGATCGCGGTCTCGCCCACCAACCGCGGCGCGGTGCGGTTCGTCAACTGCGCGTTTTGGGGCCCGTGCAACCAGATCGCGAGGATCGACGGCCGGGGCACCGTGGGCTTCAGCGATTGCACCTTCGTCCAGTGGGACAGCAAGAAGGAAGGCCGCCACGCCCTGCAAGTCGAGGGCGGCAGTGTACTGGTGCGCGGGTGCGAGTTCCAGCAGGACCGGGCGCAGATCGCGCTGGGCGAGAAAGTCCGCCGCGCGGTCATTAGCGACAACTTGTTTGCAGGCCCGGTCCGCATCGACAACCGCAGCAAGGGCGCGGTGAAGATCGCCAACAACGCCGGAGAGTGAACGCCGCGCTGGGCGGTGGGCTGGGGTCAGAGCTTGAATAGTGAATAGCGACGCGTCGCAGATAGGACTGCCGTTAGCCTGGCCGTGCCGCTATTCACTATTCAAGCTCAGACCCCAGACTTGCGTTTTTCCCCTGTCAGCGAAGACCTCTTGGCGATTGTTGCCGCGATCAAGGACGTGGTACACCAAACCATCGGCAATCGGTCGCAAGGGGCGAGGCATGGCGACAGTTTATCGCCGCTAGCCTGTTATTCCGCACCCTACGACTCGCTGCAACGAATCACCATGTAGTTCATCACTTTCGAGTTCTACGATGTCCCTTGCTTGGTGGTTCGAGGCAACAAGCTGCGTAAACTGGAGTGGGTTTACGTGACCGTGATCCGCCCGAGTTTGCAACGATGGTTGGGTTGCGGAATACAAGGCTAGCCAAGGTTGCCAAGCCGAAAATAGTTCTGACCCCTTTTCCAGTCGATTCCTGCAAAGGAGAGCGTCATGGGCGCCAACTGTCCGTACTGCCGTTCCGGCAAGTGCGCGAACCCCACCGACCCGCGATCGCTCGACTGTAGTTGGCCCGAGAGCGACTACCAGTCGTGCAGCGTGTACGTGCTGATCACCGACCCCGCGCGGGGCAGGCGACAGGTGTTGGAGTCCTTCGTTGCGCCGTCGGAGCCGTCGAGGCATGGTGCGGCTCCTCCGTCGTCGCCATCGCAGATCGTCCAGCCGAAGCCGAGCAGTTTCTTTGCCAGGCTCCTCGCCAAACTCCGTCATTCGCGTTCTAAACAAGTCGTCATCACGAATTCGATCGGCATGAAGTTGGTCCTCATTCCCGCCGGGGAATTCCTGATGGGCTCGCCCGATTCGGACAAGACAGCAGCCCGCTGGGAGAGGCCCCAGCACCGCGTTCGCATCACGAAGCCGTACTACATGGGGATCTACCCAGTGACTCAGGCCGAGTACGAGCGGGTGATAGGAACGAATCCCAGCCAAATCAAGGGCGATTCGAGGCCGGTGGAGTACATTTCCTGGGACGACGCGCAGGAGTATTGCCGGAGGCTGTCGGCGCTGCCGACGGAGAAGGCGGCCGGCCACGCGTACCGCCTGCCGACGGAGGCCCAGTGGGAGTACGCCTGCCGGGCTGGCAGCACGACGCGATGGTGTCGCGGCGACGACGAGGTGGGGTTGCGGGACTACGCTTGGTGCTATGAGAACTCGGACTACTCGGGCTACTCGGGCGGCCAGACGCATTGGGTCGGCCAGAAGAAGGCGAACGCCTGGGGCCTGTTCGATATGCACGGGAACGTGTGGGAGTGGTGCGAGGACTGGTTCGATCCGGGGTACTATGCGAACTCAATGGTAAACGATCCGAAGGGCCCTTCCGGTGGCTCCCTCCGCGTGTGCCGCGGCGGCAGTTGGCACACCGCCGCGGTGGGCTGCCGCTCGGCCGACCGCAACTTCATCGAGCCCGGGTACAGCAACTTCTACCTGGGTTTCCGTGTCTCCCGAGTTCCGGCGGAGTGAAGTTCGAGTGGCAATTCCGGGCCGGGTGGCCCCGGGCAGTTGCCCTCCGGGGCTCCCGCAGATCCGGACGTGCGCAACTAACGCATCCGGCTCGTCGGGTCATGGGTTTGCCGCCGCATGGTGCTATCCGTTGGGGTTTCGTTGACATGCCAGGGATTCCAAAGCATCCAGCATGTTTCCCTCCAACGGCTCCACAACCCGGCACTTCCTTCCCTTCCCAGGGTTCTCGCGGCCAGAGTTCCCCTGGTTCAACGGTACTATGAAGTGCTCCGACTTCCTGCCGCCCCTTTCGCCGCGCTTCGTTTCCTTCGCTTGGCGATACCACTTTAGCGCTCGTGTTTCGCCCGCACGCGGCCGAGCGCTACCGCAGGCGGGTCTCCTGGAGTTGGTCACCCGGTATCTCCGGCCGGGCCACCCGGCGGAGGTGTTCATAGCTCCCGACGTGACCGCCACGGGCTTCTCTGCCGACGGCACGTCGCTCTTGGTCCAGTACGACGTGACGCACGG
>CAYGZI010000509.1:0-4736 GCA_964354245.1 uncultured Planctomycetaceae bacterium | reverse complement strand
GGTCCACCCCTTGATCGCCAGCTCGCTGGTCCCGGACGAGTTTTGCCGGTTCATCACGGATCCCGCCCAGCCGATCTCCGTGCCCAAGCTCTGCTTTGCCGAGCTGGAGCTTGCCGAGCTGGCCAGCGATCCGCGGCGCGGCCGCGCCGAAGACCTCCCCTATCCCCAGATCGACCATCTCCGCAACTGCTTCGTGGGACTGGAAGACGCCGGGGGCAAGCACACCAAGACCATCGATCGCATCCACCCGCGCGAGTTCCCCTACCGCTCGGTCAAGAGCGGGTTCTTCCTGGGCGATCGCGGCCGGATCCTCTACTACCCGGTCCCGTCGCGCGAGGACCTGGCCGGCAAGCATTATTTCTGGGGGTAGCACGGGCTTCAGAACAGCCCCTTCACCCGCCCGGTCTGCACGTCCACGTCCACTCGGCGGTACGCCGGGTCCGAGCCCGTTCCCGGCATCAGGGAGATGTTGCCCGCCACTGGGCAGATGAACCTCGATCCGCCGTAGACGAGAAAATCGCGGATCGGGAGGGTCCAGCCCTTGGGGACGCCCTTGAGCGTCGGATCGTGAGTGAGGCTCAAGTGCGTCTTGACCATCATCGTGGCGTAATCCCGGAACTTCGGATCGGCGTCGAACTGCTTCAGCTTGGCTTCGGCTTCCGGGGCGAAGGACGCGCCATCCGCCCCGTAAATCTCCTTGGCGATCAGCTCGACGCGATTGCGGAGCGGCATGTCCATCTCGTAAAGGAACTTGAAGTGGACCTGGGCGTTGCACGCGTCGAGCACGGCGTCGGCCAGCTCCAGCGCCCCCTCCCCTCCGTACTGCCAGTGCCTCGACAGCGCCACCCGGGCCCCGGCCTGCTCGGCCATCTTCCGGATCAGGTCGGTCTCGGCCTTCGTGTCGCTGTGGAAGGCGTTGATGGCAACCACCGGGTTGATGCCCGCCTTCTTCACCATGCCGACGTGGTGCAGCAGGTTGGCCATCCCGTCTTCCAGCCACGCCAGGTTCTCCTGGAAATACTCCTTGGGGATCGGCTTGCCGGGAGGGCAAGGCAAGGCCCCCGCCTTCACCCCGTGGTGCTTCAGCCCGCGGACCGTCGTGGTGATCACCGAGACGTTGGGCACGTTGCCGGAATAGCGGCACTTGACGTTCCAGAACTTCTCGAAGCCGATGTCCGCGCCGAATCCCGACTCGGTGATGTGGTAGTCGGCCAGCTTCAGGCACATCTTGTCGGCCACCACCGAGGACTGGCCCACGGCAATGTTGGCGAAGGGGCCGGCGTGGACGAAGCAGGGCTGCCCTTCGAGCGATTGGAGCAGATTGGGGTTGACCGCCTCCCGCAGCCAGGCGGTCATGGCCCCGGCGACCTCCAGGTCTTCGCAAGTGACCGGCTTGCCCTTCTTGTCGTAGGCCGCCACGATGTTGCCGATCCGTTGGCGCAAGTCGGCCAGGTCGCTGAAGACCGCCAGTATCGCCATCACCTCGGAGGAGACGGCAATGCCGAACCGGCTCTGCACCATGTAGCCGTCCATGGAGCCGCCGATCCCAATGATGATGTTCCGCAGGGCCTGGGCACAGAAGTCGATCACCCAGCCCATCTCCACGCGGGTCGGGTCGATGTCCAGCCGCTTGAGGTTGCTCTTGGCCAGCCGGGCGTCGTCGTAGTTCCGCTCGTGCTGCAATCGGGCCGTCAGCGCGACCATGGCCAGGTTGTGGGCATTCATCACGGCGTTGATATCGCCGGTCAGCCCGAGGGAGAACTCCGTCAGCGGGATGCACTGGGAGAGCCCGCCCCCCGCAGCCGAGCCCTTGATGTTCATGGTCGGCCCGCCCGACGGCTGCCGGATGCAGGCCACGACCTTCTTGCCCCGTTTCCCAATCCCCTGGAGCAACCCCATAGTCGTTGTCGATTTCCCCTCTCCCAGTGGCGTAGGGGTAATGGCGGTTACCTCAATGAACTTACCGTCGGGCTTGTCCTTGAGCCGGCTCAGGACCTTCATGTAGTCCACCTTGGCAATGTGATTGCCGTGGGGTAACAGTTCCTCCTTGGTCAGCCCCAACTGGTCCGCCAGTTGATAGCAGGTCTTCATGCGCGATTCCGCCTCTTGCGCGACTTCCCAGTCCGCATGTTTCGTCGGGTCCAAAGCCATCGAAGGTTCTCCGCAGTTGAGAATGTGCCGGGTCGTTGACGACCGGGCTAAATGTCGCATCGCCTTGCAGCCGGCGGTGTTCCCCGCCTACTCTCCGCGAGGAGAGATTCGCTACGGCTACCAGATCGGCCGGAAGGTGTCAATATGGTGGGACTCGGATCGAGACCAGCTCCCAACTCGTTCCCAAGCTCCGGCTTGGGAACGCCTTTGGCGCAAGCTCTGCTCCTGACTGACCGCGGATTGGAGCCTGGTGCCTTGTCGGGCCGGCCCCTTCTTCAAGTACGGTCCTCGTCGAGTCACCACCCGTGCAATGGGTGTTATATCCCCCGCCTTCAGAGCCGGGCCGTGTCGGCCTGCGGAAGATTCATCCGCAACCTGCCCAGTGCGGGCCGTTTGGGGGGTGATCCGCTCGGACGCCTTGTCAGCCCATCGCCCAGCAGGTAAATTGTGTGTTTCTCGACTTGCCGGCAGCGGCGGGTGAGGAGTCCCGCACCAGGGTCCGCCCGTGACCCCGGCCGACTGAGCATTGAGCCATCCAGCGAGCAGACCCAATGAAGACCTACATGGCCCGGCCGGGTGACGTCACCCCCAAGTGGTGGCTCGTCGATGCGTCCGACAAAGTCGTCGGGCGGTTGGCGAGCGACATTGCCGTGATCCTGATGGGCAAGCACCGGCCTACCTATACCCCGCACGTGGACACCGGCGATTTCGTTGTCGTCATCAATGCCGAGAAGGTCGTCTTCAGCGGCAGGAAGTGGGACCAGAAACGCTACACCTGGTACACAGGTTACCCCGGGCTTCACGTGGAGACGGCCGGGCACCGTCTGGCCCGCAAGCCGGGCCGCATCCTCCGCGAGGCCGTGCGCCGCATGTTGCCCAAGAATAAGCTCGCAACCCACATGCTCCAGAAACTCAAAATCTACGCGGGCGATCAGCACCCCCATCAGGCCCAGCAGCCGGAGCCGATCAAGCTGGCGGTCAAGAAGGACGAGCGAAAGAAAGCAAAGGTTTAGCATGGCAACCGCCCTCATCATCGAAGGCAAAGGAACCAACGACGTTCTCGGCACCGGCCGGCGCAAGACCGCAGTCGCCCGCGTGCGGATCCGCCCGGGCTCGGGCAAGATCATGGTCAACCGGCGGGCTTTTGACGAGTACTTCCGCAACGAGCGGTATCGCCAGGCCGTCCAGGCCCCCCTGGCTCAGACCGGGAAACGGGAGCAGTTGGACGTGATCATCCGCGTCCACGGCGGCGGGTTTGCAGGCCAGGCGGATGCCTGCAAGCTGGGGATCGCCCGGGCCATTAAGAGCTTCGACACCGCCGCGGAAGAGGCGCTCCGCAGCGGCGGCCTGCTGACCCGCGACAGCCGGATGAAAGAGCGCAAGAAATACGGCCTTCGCGGCGCCCGGCGCGGCACGCAGTTCTCGAAGCGGTAGTTGCGGAGTGGGTCGTGTACCACGCTGTGAGAATGGAGAACACCGTGGCGTTAACTCCTGAGGCGATCTTTGACGCGGCCTTGCACCTCACGGAGAGCGAGCGGTTGACCCTCGTTTCTCGACTGCTGGACACGATTCCGGCAGAGGACTTCGCGGTATCGCTGGACGATCCGGCCCTTGCGGAAGAGCTCGACCGCCGCTTTGCCGATCGCGAAGGGAGCGTCGGGTGGTCTGACCTGCGGGCGGAAGCGTGATGCCGGCGGCCCAAGTCATATTCCATCGGCTCGCCGCCCGTAAGAGGTTTGCCATGCGCAGCGAAATCGGCACCTGCAAGATCGAGCTCCACCAAGGCGACATCACGCTCCACGAGGTCGACGCCATCGTCAACGCGGCCAACAGCCGCTTGGCCGGCGGGGGCGGCGTGGACGGGGCGATCCATCGCCGCGGCGGGCCCGACATCATGGCCGAGACCGGCGCCAAGTATCCCACCGGCTGTCCCACCGGCTCAGCCGTGATCTCCGGGGCCGGGAAACTCAAGGCCAAGCACGTCATCCATGCCGTCGGGCCCGTCTGGCGCGGCGGGGACCGCGGCGAGCCCGAGCTTCTGGCCGGGGCCTACCGCCGCTGCCTGGAGCTGGCGGTCGAGGCAGTCTGCAAGAGCATCGCCTTCCCGGCCCTGAGCACCGGGGCCTATGGCTACCCCATGGATCGGGCCGCTCGCGTGGCCCTTTCCACGGCGATCGAGTTCCTCAAGGAGCACGGCAAACCGGAGGTGGTCCGCTTCGTCCTCTTCGACGCCGGGGCCTACGGGGCATTCGCGGCGGCGATGGAAGAACTGGTCCCGGAACCAGCATAAAGAAAGCCCACGGGTGGCAGCCCGTGGGCCTTGGCGTAACTCGGGAACCATGCCCCGCCCGTCGCCTCCCGTAGGACCGGCGAGACGCCGGTCCCACGGTCCGACTGACGCGGTTCAGTACTTCGACACCGGCTACGGGATGTCGCGGATCTCGACCAGCGAGTGGGTCACCATCAGGCCGTCCTCCAGGTAGCTCTCGGCGGTGATGGTCCGCATCGTCTTGAGCACGCTGAGCACCGTGCGGACCTGGTCCTGGACGCTCGGCTTTCCGGGCTCGGAGCCGAGGAACGTGGAG
>CAYGZI010000508.1:0-4737 GCA_964354245.1 uncultured Planctomycetaceae bacterium | reverse complement strand
CCAAATCCACCTACCAGCAGCCGGTCGAGTCCCTGAGCGGCGGCGAGCAGAACCGGCTCATGCTCCTGAAGCTGCTCCTGGCCGACCCGGACCTCATGCTCCTGGACGAGCCCTCCAACCACCTCGACATCCAGGCCACCGCGTGGCTCGAAGACTGGCTGGCCGGCCACCGGGCCGCCATGATCGTCGTCAGCCACGACCGCTACTTCCTCGACCGGGTGACCAACCGCACGCTGGAACTGTTCCGCGGCACCGTGGACGGCTACTCCGGCAATTTTTCCGCCTACTGGCAGCAGAAGGCCCAGCGCCTCCTGGTCCAGCGGCGGACCTACGAGAAACAACGGGAGGAGATCGCCAAGGCCGAGGAGTTCATCCGCCGCCATCACTACGGCCAGAAACATGCCCAGGCCGAGGACCGCCGCAAAAAGCTCGCCCGCATCCGGCGCCTCGATCCGCCGCGCGAGATCGCCGCCCCGCCGATCGCCTTCTTTGCCGTGGACCGGAGCGGCGACGTGGTGCTGCGGGCCGAGCATCTTGCGAAGGGATACGACCGGCCGCTGTTTGAGGACCTCTCGCTGGACGTGCTCCGCGGCCAGCGCTGGGGCATCCTCGGCCCCAACGGCTGCGGCAAGACCACGCTCTTGCGCTGCCTCCTCGGCCTGGAACCGCCCGACGCCGGGACCGCGGTCCGCGGCCACGGCGTGAAGATCGGATACTTCGACCAGCAATTGGCGTCCCTCGACGACGACCTGCCCGTGGTCGACGCCATCCGCCCCGACCACAAGGAGTTCGACGAGCCCAAGCGACGCGGCCTCTTGGCGCGGTTCGGGCTGACCGGCGACACCGCAATGCAGCCCGTGGGGCGTCTGAGCGGGGGCGAGCGGTGCCGGGCGGCTCTGGCCCGGTTGGCCGCCGCCGATGCCAATGTCCTCGTCCTCGACGAGCCCACCAACCATCTCGATCTCTGGGCCCTCGACGCCCTGGAGCACGCCCTGCAAGCGTTCGAGGGAACCGTCCTCTTCGTCAGCCACGACCGCTACTTCGTCAACCGCGTGGCGGATCATACCCTGGTGGTCGAGCCCGGGCGATTCCGGGTCGTCGAGGGGAACTACGAGACGTATCTGAACCTGGTCCGGAGCGCGGGTGAGGGCGCCATGCCCACGCGCAGTGGGAGCACGTCCGGCGAAAGCAAGACCGCCGATCGCCCGCGGCGCGAGGAAAGCAAGGCTCCTGCCCTGCGCAAACGGCGGTTTCCGTATCGGAAGGTGGAAGACCTGGAGGCCGAACTCCTCCAGCAGGAGAGCCGCCTGGAGCAATTGCACGCCGCGCTGGCCCTGCCCGAAACCCACCGCGACGGCGATCGGGTCCGCCAGATCAAGGCGGAGTTGACGGAAGTACAGGCGGCCCTGGAGACCCTTTACGCCCACTGGGAGGAAGCCGTCGAGTTGAACTGGTAGGACAGGCTTCCAGCCTGTCGGGAGGACAGGCATTCTTGCCTGTCAGGAGGACAGGCATTCTTGCCTGTCGGGAGGCTATCAGCCGTCAGCACTCAGCTTTTCGATCGCTGAAGGCTAACGGGCCAGGTGACAGCACTCGCGGCCACCTTTCTACATTTCCTGTGAGGATTCCGTCATGTATCGAACTGACGAGTACGGGTTCCTCTTCTCTGATCCGCTCTGCAAAAAAGGCTGGAATAGAGAAGAGGAATCCGTACTCCCTTCTCGGGAAAGATGCTGCTTTGGGGGCTGCGAATGCTATCACTTCGTCATTTCACTCACGCTCAGAGGGGCCGCGAGTGCTGTCACCTGGCCGCTAACGCCTTTTCTCTTATGGCTGATCGCTGATAGCTGACTGCTGATAGCCGACGGCTGATAGCTGATAGCTGATAGCTGATAGCTTTTCCCCGTGCGCCGGCATAACCATGACCTACAATTCTTGGGGCGGGGGCGAGAGAGGAGGTGGGGTTGTGGTCTTTTGGGTTGTGATGGTCGTCGCGGTAATGAACGTGAGTCTGGGGTTCGCCGCGGCAGTCTGCCTGGCGCGGCACTGCCGGCGGGAGGGCTTGGAATCGCGCGATTCCCCGCCGTCCAACGGGCCGTTTGAGCCAAGCGATCTGGCGGCAATGAACGCAGCGTTTGCCCAGCCGCCGGTCCAGAACGGCCCGGGGGCCGACGCCACGGCCGATCCGTCGGATGCCGAGCCCGATGAAGCCCAATCGCCCGCCGACGCCCCAGAATCGGCGGAAGCCCCAAAGGAGCCCGTGGGCCCGGCCGCGGTCGATCCGTCGGCCGCGCCCGCATCTGCCCCGACCGACAAGCCACCGCCCGCCGAGCCTCGCAAGAGCGCCGGTCAATGTTCCATCGAGGACCTCATCCGGCTCGTCGAGGACTACGATGCCCGGCTGAACGCCCTGGACGGCCAACTCCACGCCGGCGCCCCGTCGCCCGACTCGAACGTCGTCCAGTCCTGCGCTGACTCGCTCTGCAAGGCGAACGAGGAGTATCTCCAGACGCAGTCCGCGGCATACCATCAGTTCCGCGAGGCGTACGAGAATCGCGACGATCTCCGGGCGGTCTGCGACAACGTCGATGCCGCCGTCGAGGCCCAGAAGGCCGAAATCCTGGCAGCCGCCGAGAACATCCGGGGGCTCCAATCCGGCCAACAGCCGGCCGAGAGCTACCAGCAGGTCGCGGCCCAAAGCGCGAGACTCCTGGCCGCCGCAGACCGGCTCCGCGATCGGCTTCAGGAAGCCCTGGTCGAGGAGGTCCGCAGCGGGCAAGCGCTCACCGCGGACGCCGAGCGGCCCCCCGCCGACGCCCTCACCGGAATCCTCAGCCGCAGCGGGCTGGAAGCGGAGGTGGAGTCCGTGCGCCAGGACGACCCGCAGCAGGTGCGTCAGGTCAGCCTGGTCATGCTCGACCTGGATCAGTTCGGCCGCATCAACGAGCGGTACGGCTACGGGGTGGGGAACCGGATCCTCCGCGCGGTGGCCACGTTGTTGGCCGCCGAAGGCCGCACGCGGTGTGCGGCGGCCCGGTTTTCCGGGCAGCGGTTTGCCGCCCTGGTCCCGGACGCCGACGTCCGGGCCGCCACGAGCCTCGTGGAACGGATCCGGCAGACGATCGAGGCTTGCCGGTTCCAATACCAGGAATTCACGATCCCGGTTACCGTGAGTTGCGGCGTGGCGGGGGCCAGGCCCCACGACACCTCCGAGGCCCTCTTCGCCCGGGCGGGAAACGCGGTCCAGGAGGCGAAGCGCTACGGCCGGAACCGCACCTTCTTCCACGAAGGGCGCTATCCGAGCCCGGTCGTCCCCTCGAGTGTCACGATCGAGCCGCGCTCGATCGCGCTCTGAGCCGGCTCATGAGGCATAATGCCGTGCCACTTTCCCGATGGCGGCCGCCGCGCCGAGGATGTACTCCTCGGTCATGGCCTCGTGGATCGTCATCCGGATCCCGGTCTGCAGAATGGCCTCCGCTTCCGGGCACTTGTGCTTGGTGTAATCCACGCTGGTCAGGCCGAACTCGCGGACCGGCCAGTGCCCGGCGAAGAATCCGTGCTTCTGAAACACGGGCTCGCCGTAGAGCGGCACGGCGATGTACCCCGCCGACGCCTCCACGCCCTCGGCCGCCAGGGCCTTGACGAACTCGGCCCGGCTGCACCGCAGCGCGCCCGGCCGCAAGCGGAACATGTAGAACCAGTAGACCGCGCGGTCCTGAGGGTGGACTTCGTGCGGCAGGATGCCCGGGATGCCGGCGATCTTCTCGGAGAGCAGATTCCCCAGAGCGGCCCGCCGGGCCGCGATGGCCTCCAGCCGGCTCAACTGGGCGGCGGCCACCGCGGCCTGCGTCTCGCTCATCCGGTAGTTGGTGGCAAACGCCTGGAAGCCGCCGCCCTTGACCCGGTCGGCCCCCTTGTCGCCGAACTTCTGGAGCATGGGCCCGAAACGCTCGTCGCTGGACGCGACCACGCCGCCGTCGCCGCAAGTCACGTGCTTCGAGTCCTGCAAAGAGAAACAGGCGAAGTGGCCCACGGCGCCGATCGGCCGGCCGCGATATCTCGCGCCCCACGCCTGGGCGCAGTCCTCGATCAAGACCAGCTTGTGGCGGTCCGCGAGGGCCTTCAGGGCATTCATGTCGCACGGGTTGCCGGTCAGGTGGACCGCGATGATCGCCTTGGTCTTGGGCGTGATGCGCCGCTCCACGTCGGCCAGGTCCAGATTGTAGGTGCTCGACCCGAGGTCGGCGAAGACCGGCACCCCCTGCTGGTACAGCACGCCGATCACCGTGCCGATGTCGGTGATCGGGGCGGTGATCGCCTCATCGCCCGGGCCAATGCCCGCCGCAGCCACGGCGATATGGATCGCGGCGGTGCCGGAGGAACACGTCTGCACGTACTTCAGGGGGCAGACCTCTTGAAACCGCTTGATGAGGAGGGCCGTCTGCGGCCCCTTCCAGTAGAAGAGCGATCGCTGGGCGAGCATCGCTTCCAGGCGATCCCGCTCCGGCCCGCCCCAGCGGACCGGGAGCCTCGGGACCGGCCGCTTGACGGCCTTCGGGCCTCCGTCGACGGCCAGTCTTGTAGGGCCGGCTCCGCCGGCCGGATCCGCTGCGGCCGGCACAGCCGGCCCTACGCCTCCGCCCGCTGCGTCCAACGCGCCGGCGACCAGCAGACCGGAGGCGCCCGCCACGAACCCACGCCGTGAGATGGAGTCCCTCGCACCCATGTCTCGACCCT
>CAYGZI010000507.1:0-4786 GCA_964354245.1 uncultured Planctomycetaceae bacterium | reverse complement strand
AGCGGCATCGCTATTCACTATTCAAGCTCTGACCCCAACGCCAACCCCCAAGCTCTGACCCCAACGACCGCCAACGACCGTGCCAACGACCGTGTAGTCCTCGGCTCTCGTGGACCACGTCATACCTCTTTCCTCCTCGTGCCCTAGAGTGTAGAACATCGACAATCGCCGTGTTGCAGTAGTCTGGCAGTAGTATGACCGACAACCAGCCCTCCGACAATCACCCCGACCGGCCCCCTTCGCCAGCGGATGTGACCGCTGGGCCGCAGCGGCGGAGGATGCCGCTTTATGCGAAGATCCTGATCGGCTTGACCGTGGGGGCCGTGTTGGGCATCGGCTCGCACGTTTGGCTGTCGCGGCCGGTCGTGCCGGACGTGGCAGACGAGCTGGACCAGGATGCCAGCGGCGTGGACGACCGGCTCGACGAGGCCGCCAAGGTGGCCGACCGCCTGGGCCGGGTCTTTCTGCGGCTGATCTTGATGGTCGTGTTGCCGCTGGTGTTCTCGGCCCTGGCGCTGGCGGTCGTCGAGCTGGGCGACGTGCGCCGCCTCGGCCGCGTCGGCCTGAAAACGCTCGGGCTCACGCTCGTCTTGTCGCTGATTGCCGTAGCCGTCGGCGTGTCTCTGGTCGGAGTGTTCCGGCCCGGCTATCAGTTGCCGGAGGCCAAACGCAAGGCCCTCGCCGCCCAGTATGCCCGCGGGGCCGATGAGAACATTGCCCAGGCCGAGCGTGCGAAGTCGCTGGGAGACACGCTCCTGGACATCATCCCCGAGAATCCGCTCCAAGAGATGGCCGGCGCCCTGGATGGCTCGTCCAAGGGCAACGGGATGCTGGCGGTGATGTTCTTCGCCCTGGCGTTCGGGATCGCGCTCGGCGTCGTCGGCCCGCGGGGCGAGACGCTGGTCCGCGTGCTGGAGGGGCTCTTCGCCGCTTCAATGGCGATCATCCACTTTGCGATGTGGCTTGCGCCGTATGGGGTGGCGTGCCTCGTCTTTGCCATGACCGCACGGCTGGGCGGCCAGGTGCTTGCGACACTCTTGGGTTTCGTCGGGACAGTGCTTCTGGGGTTGGCGGTGCAACTGTGCGTGGTCTATCCGCTTCTGCTGGTGCTTGTGGCGCGGCGGAACCCGCTGACATTCTTTCGCAGCGTGCGCGACGCGATGCTCACCGCCTTCGGCACGTCCAGCTCGAATGCCACCCTGCCCACTTCCCTCCGCGTGGCGGAAGAAGACCTCCGGCTCGAGCCGGCAGTTTCCCGGTTCGTGCTCACGGTGGGGGCCACGGGCAATCAGAACGGGACCGGACTCTACGAGGGCGTGGCGGTGCTATTCTTGGCACAGGTCTTCGGGGTAGAGCTTTCCCTCATGCAGCAGGTCATGGTCGTGCTGATGGCGGTGCTCGGGGGCGTGGGGACCGCCGGCGTTCCCGGCGGCTCGATCCCAATGGTCGTGCTGGTGCTTCAGAGCATCGGCGTGCCCGGCGAGTCGATTGCCATCATCCTCGGGGTCGATCGCATCCTGGACATGTGCCGCACGGTCCTCAACGTGACCGGCGACCTGGCGATTGCGGCCTGCGTGGCCCGGGCTGAGGGCTGATCTCCGTGCTTTACTCCGCAACCCAAGGCGGATAGACTGACCGCCGAAGTTGCGCCGCGAATCCGGCAGCAGTCCGAGAGGCAACGACGGATGGACCATCACAGACCAATCAACTCGTGGAGGTGCGCCGTGAGAAGATGCCTTCTGCTCGTGATCCTTGCACTTGTGATCGCCGGGCTGTGTCCGAGTTGGGCGCCCGCCGATCCCGGCCCGCTGGTTCTCTGGTACGCCAAGCCTGCCCGGCAGTGGGTTGACGGAATGCCCTTGGGCAACGGCCGGCTGGGGTGCATGGTGCTGGGGAAGCCGGAAGAGGAGCGGATCCAACTGAACGAGGGCACACTTTGGGCAGCGGGGCCCTATGACCCGAGTTCTCCCGAGGCCCTGGAGGCCCTGCCCGAGGCCCGACGGTTGATCTTCGCGGGGAAGCACCGTGAGGCCGACCGGCTCATCGGCCGCAGGATGATGGCCCGGCCGATCCGGCAGATGCCGTACCAAACGGCCGGCGACCTGCTCTTGACGTTCGAGGGCCACGGCCAGGCGACCGACTACCGCCGCGAGCTGGACCTCGACGCGGCGACCGCACGGGTCACGTATCGCGTGGGGGAGGTGAAGTTCAGTCGGGAGGTGTTCTCCAGCCCCGTGGATCAGGTGATCGCGATCCGTTTGACGGCCGACCGGCCGAAGAGCATCCGCGTCGCCGCACGGCTTGTCAGCCCACAGCGCGCCACCGTCGAGACGGTCGCTCCCGACGTGCTGGTCATGAACGGCGTGGGGGGCGATTGCCAGGGCGTCAAGGGCGCGATCCGCTTTCAGGTCCGAGCCAAGGTCCTGGCCGACGGCGGGCAAGTCACCGCGGAGAAGGACCGGCTTACAATCCGCGACGCCGATTCCGCGACGCTGCTGGTGGCCGCAGCAACCAGCTACAACAACTACCAGGACGCCGGCGGCGACCCGGACGCCCGGGCCAGGAAGTATATGGAGGGCGCGTTGGGGAAGCCGTACGCGCGGCTCTACCAGGACCACGTGGCCGAGCACCGGCGACTGTTCCGCCGCGTGGAGCTGGATCTCGGCGCCACGGAAGCAGCCAACCGGCCCACCGACGAGCGGATCAAGTCGCTGGCCAAAGCCGACGACCCGCAACTGGCCGCGCTGTACTTCCAGTTTGGCCGCTACTTGCTGATCTCCAGCAGCCGGCCGGGCTCGCAACCGGCCACGCTCCAGGGGCTGTGGAACGAAAGCCTCGCTCCGCCCTGGGACAGCAAATACACGATCAACATCAATACGGAGATGAACTACTGGCCGGCCGAGCCGTGCAACCTGGCCGAGTGTGCGGAGCCCTTGATCCGCATGGTCGGCGAGCTGGTCGAGCCCGGCAGCCGCACCGCCAAGGTCAATTGGGGCGCCGGCGGCTGGGTCTGCCATCACAACACCGATATCTGGCGAGCGACCGCCCCCATCGACGGCCCGGCCTGGGGCTTCTGGCCGACCGGCGGCGCATGGCTCTGCAAGCACCTTTGGGACCATTACGAGTTCAGCGGCGACAGGCAGTACCTGGCCAAGGTCTACCCGGTGATGAAGGGCGCCGCCCAGTTCTTCCTGGACACGCTCGTCGAAGAGCCCAAGCACAAGTGGCTGGTCACGTGCCCGTCGCTTTCACCGGAGAATGCACATCCCGGCGGGGTCAGCGTCTGCGCCGGGCCGACCATGGACGTGCAGATCCTCCGCGACCTGTTCGACCATTGCGCTCGGGCCGGCGAGATCCTGGGTGTCGATCCCGAGTTCCGCGGGCAGTGCCTCAGCACTCGCAACCGCCTGGCCCCGATGCAGATCGGCTCGCAAGGGCAACTTCAGGAATGGCTGGAAGACTGGGATGCCAAGGCGCCCGAGATTCAACACCGGCACGTCTCGCACCTGTACGGGTTGTTCCCGAGCGACCTGATCACCCTCCGCGGCACGCCGGAGCTGGCCGCAGCGGCCCGCAAGTCGCTGGAAATCCGCGGCGACGGGGGCACGGGCTGGAGCAAGGCATGGAAGATCAGTCTTTGGGCGCGGCTGGAGAACGGCGAGCACGCGCACAAGATGCTTAGCGAGCTGATCAACACCAGCACGGCCCCCAGCATGTTGGACCTCTGCCCGCCGTTCCAGATCGACGGCAACTTCGGCGGTGCCGCGGGACTTGCCGAGATGCTGCTCCAGAGCCACGCGGGCCAGATTGCCCTGCTCCCCGCCTGGCCCAAGGACCTCTGGAAGACCGGCCACGTGAAGGGGCTGTGTGCGCGGGGCGGTTTGGAGGTGAGCATCGCCTGGCAGGACGGCCGTGCCACGTCGGCCAGCTTGAAGGCCACACTCGATGGGCGCCGCAAGGTCCGTCCGCCCCGCGGCCATCAGATCGCGGCCATCGAGTGCGATGGCAAGGCCCTGCCGGCAGACGCCTCGACCGATGGCACCGTGCCGATTGAGGTCAAGGCCGGGCGCACGTATCGGTTGACCTTGAAGTAGCCGTCTTGCCGCGGCCCGCAACGGGCCCAAGGAAAATCGGCGCGGTATCTCGCATTTCGCCTACGTTACCGATTATGATAGGGGGCGTTTGCCGCCCGGAGCACGTCCAGGCCGGCCTCCAATCGGGAATCTCGGAATACAAAGGAACTCGCGATGCAGACGAAACGACGCACCTTCCTCAAGACAGCGGCAGCAGCGACCTTCGGTTTTCAGCTCATTCCGCGGCACGTCCTGGGCAGAGCCGGGAAGAACCCGCCCAGCAGCAAGCTCAACATCGCCGGGATCGGCGCGGGCGGCCAAGCGGCTGGCGACCTGCAGAATATGACCAGCGAGAACATCGTCGCCCTGTGCGACGTCGACGACCGCCGGGCGGCGGACATGTTCAAGAGGTTTCCCCAGGCCAAGCGATACAAAGACTTCCGCAAGATGCTCGATGCGCAGGGCGACAAGATCGATGCCGTGTTGGTCGGCACGCCGGACCACACCCATGCGGTCGCCGCCATGGCGGCCATGAGCCACGGCAAGCACGTCTACTGCGAGAAGCCCTTGGCGCACTCCGTGGGGGAAGTGCGGGCCCTGCGCAAGGCCGCCCAGGAGCGCAAGGTGATCACCCAGGTCGGCAACCAGGGGCATTCGAGCGATTCGATCCGCATCTTCTGCGAGTGGATCTGGGACGGCGCCATCGGCAAGGT
>CAYGZI010000506.1:0-4788 GCA_964354245.1 uncultured Planctomycetaceae bacterium | reverse complement strand
CCGCGCCGAGCCAGCACCGCCTACATGGCCCCATTCCCGCCCCGCCCGGTCTGCTCGTACCGGGCGCCGACCACGACCGGGTCCGCGGGCGCGGCCGGCTCCAACTCGACGAGCATGGTCTCGTAGGCCCCCAGGCTTAGCCGGAGCACGTCGCCGTATCGCAGCGCCGGGAGCACTTCGCGGCGCGGATAGACGATCCGCGCTACGAACCGGTCGCCGGGCGGCGACGCGAGTGCCTTGAGATTGGTCCAGCCGACGGACTCGTCCATTCTCAGTGCCAGCGTCTTGGGCTCGATGAACGGGTTGCGGATGGCGAGGATCCCGCGCAGGCCGCGGAAGTGGGCGTAGCCGTAGGGCTCCCGCTTCATTGGGTCGCCGAGAATCAGCTCCGTCTGCTTCAAGGTCTCGGCGTTGTGCCGCACCCACTTCAGAAGCGAGGCGAGAAAGGCCCAGTCGCGGTCGCCCTTGGTGAAGTGCTTAGGATCGATGTAGAGGGTCAAGAGCCGGCAGCCGCGCCCGGCCACGATCGCGGCGTTGTCCTCCCATTTCTCCGGAGTAATGACGATGATCCCCAGGTGCTCGATGGCCGCGGGCGGAAAGCCCGGATGCTCGCGGCACCGCTGGCGGAACATGGCGTCCCGCGTGGTCGTTGCACTGTCGCGCACGACCGGGGCGGGAACGACGATGTCGGGATAATCGCCGGAGACTTCGCCCCAGAGCGAGTCGGCATAGCCGAGCCACCACGGGCTCAGCCATATCCCGCAGGTCGGATCGAGGTAAATGCCGGGCCGCGCCCGGCGCACCGCCGTCAGAAGCTCGATGTAGGCATCGACGTTGGCCTCCCGTGCGTAGGGGCCGGGCAGGTGGGCGTGGTCCTTGGCGTCGCAGGTCGCGCAGAAGCCGTCGAACTTGAAGAAGGCCACGTCGTACTTCTTCGCCAGCTCCGTCACGCGCTTGACGATGTCGCGGCGGTAGTCCGGGTCGGACTGGCAGACGTACCACGGGTTGCTGTTGGCCTTGTAGCCGTGGGTGGAGAGCCAGGGGGCGTGGTTGTAGCCGGACGACGGCGAAAGCCAGATCCCTTGCCGGGCCCGCATGGACCGGAGCGGCTCCACGAGCGAATCGAACCCGTGGGGAAACGTCTTGGCGTCGATCTGCCAGAGGCTATCGTGGACGTCCCAGCCGTCGTCGATGGTGAAGGTGTCGATCGACTCGCCGTAGGGCTCATAGAGCTTCCGCTTGAAGAGGTCGAGCAGCTCCAGGGCATTTTTCTCGGTGGGCGGCATGAGCGTCCACCAGGTGTTGTAGTTGACGAAGAGCGAGGTTGCCGGCGGAGTGACGCGGAACGTCTCCACGTACTCCTGGAATCGCCGGGCCACGTTCGTCCCCTCGCCCTTTGGGAGAAGGTCTACTCGGGTCCCCTCTCCCTTTGGGAGAGGGTTAGGATGAGGGCTATCCGGCTCGCTCACGCCCAGCACCACCGTCTTACTCGTGAAGCGGTCCGCCTTGCGCCCGGGGAACTGAGTGAGCTTGACCACGCCGCCGGCAAACTGGTTGTGGCCCGCGGGAAACTCGACGCCCCAGAACGTGTCGTCCAAAAGGACCGGCTCGCCGAAGCCCTGGTGCGAGCACTTGGCATCCAGGCCGGCCAGCCAGACGTCCACCTGGCGGAGGTCGAGCGGCTTCTTCACGGTCAGCTCCAATCGCCGCCGGACGAAGAAGTCCGTATTCCCCAGTTCATAAACCACGTCGAGCTGAGCGATGGGATCGGCGTTCTCGAAACGGAGCACGAGGCGCTTTCCGCCGGCGGTCGCCTCTTCCCTCGCGTCCTTGAAGGTGAAATCGGCGGCCGTGAGTGCTTTGCGCCCTTCGATGCCCAACGAGAAGTCGTCCGACCGCAGCGGAATGGTCCGCTTGGCCGGGTGGTTCACGAGACGGACGGCAGAGCAGCGTGTTCCGGCCGTCTGGAACCAGACTTCGAGCGACCTGTTGCCCAGCCCGATTTCCCGGCCGCTGCGCTTCACCCAGGCGGCGTCCTCGGCTGCCGAGGCCGTGGCGCCGATCGAAACCCAGGGAAGGAGACCAACGAAGAACACAAACGCACGATAGCTGTGTCGCATGGCAGTCCCTCCGTTTCAGTACCCCTCTGCATTTCCGCTTTCGGTCATTCGGATTTGTTTCGGATTTCGGGTTTCGTGCTTCGGATTTCTTGCCCGAGCGGCAAGAAACGCCGCGTTCACGATCTGACCTGCGTCTTCTTCACCGCCACCGGGCGCGGAGCCACGAGCGCGGCCAGTTGCTTCACGTCGAACCATTCCAAGAGGCCGAAGCAGAACAGCTCGGGCTTCTGCTCGACCGTGGCGTTCTGCTCGATGATTTCCTTGAGGCTCGCAAGCGGGCCGTGCAATTCCAGGGCGGCGATGGCTTTGTCCTCCAACGCGGCGGCGACCAGCGCGAAGGTACACGATCGCGGTCCCACGGCTACCACCGTGACCGGGCCGCACTTGCGCTCCGCGTCGACCCACCGGGCAATCGCCGCGACCTGACCGGCCTGCAAGCCCAGGGGCCGGTCGCCAACCGCCGCGACCAGGAGGGCGAAGAGGTAGTCCCGCTCGGTAATCTTCGACTCGCCGAAGTAGAACGGATCGACCGCCAACACGCGATAGCCGGCAGCCAAGAGCCGCTGGACGTGGCCCGCCGTGCTTGCGCGGCCGTTGTCGGCCACGAGGATCGCGGTCTTCTTGGCGTCGCCCCGCGTAAACTCGATGGCCGGGACCGTCCACGCAGCGCTCGTTTGCAGGCGCCAGAAGGTCGCCTTAACGCCCTCTTTCTCCTCGCTGCCCGACGGGATTACATGGACCTGGTAGTCCTTGGCCCGGACGATCTCGCGGAGGCGTGCGCGGCGGGCCTTCTGCCACTGGGCAAGGGCCGCCTTGTCTTGCGGAATCTCAGGCTCTCGCGGGAGCGACTTGCTGAGGGTCACGGCCAGGCTGTGGAAATCCTCGTTCTTGGCCGGCAGCGGCACCTCCAACTGCTCCTTGGTCTTCACTTCCTTGTCCGAAGGAATCTCCTTGGGGTCGAACTCCTTGGAGCCGGGATAGAAGAAGTCGCCCACCATCCGGTAGAACGCCTGGCGATTGTCGAGTTCGTAGTTGTGCGTGCCTGGATTGTCGTTGACGTGCGAGCGGAGCGCAGTTTCCTTGCCGTAGAGGCGGAAGACCGGCTTGGCCGCATCCAAGAGCGGCGGCAACGCATGGGCCGACGCAAAGCAGCAATCGTCCTTCGAGTTCTTCGTCAAGAGCGTCGGGCGCGGGGCACGCATCGCCGTCAGGTGGCAGTAGTCGGCGATCATCCCAAGGTCCGTGGGCGTCTGCTCGGAGTCGCCCAGGTCAGAGAGGTAGTTGGCCCGGGTGCGGAAGCTGGAGTATCCGGCCACCGGGTTCGATAGGGTCACTCGCGTGTCGAGCGCACTGATGAAGATCGTCTGCCAGCCGCCGCCGGAAAGTCCCGTGACCGCCACGCGCGACGGATCGGCATGTTCCAGGCTGAGGAGAACGTCCAGCCCGCGCTTCATGGCCAGGTAGTGCGGGGCCACGCCGCTGGTGCCGCAGAGGTCGAGCTGACTGGCGCGGGAGTGCTGGAAGCCCTCGGCGGAGAGCTGGCCCATGGCCAGCCACTCGACGTTCAGGGCCAACATGCCTTTCTTGGCCTGATTGATGCAGCGGATCTGCTTGGGGACGTAAGCCTTGCCGACGGCCCCGACGTGGCCGTTGACGTTCAGGACCGCGGGCACCTTGCCGGCGAGTTTCTCGGGCTCGTAGAGCAAGGCGGGGATCCACATTTCCGGCAGGGCCTCGTAGCGGAGCCGTTTGATGCGGTAGCCTGGGCCGCCGGGGAGTTCGCCGAGCCACTCGACCTTGCAGGCGGCGTCGCGCCACTTGGCGGCCTCGCCGCGGAAGACGACCCGCTCCAGCACGGCCTTGCGCAGGCGGTTGGCTTCGGCGTCCCACTCGGCGACGGTCTTGACCGCGGGCATGCGCACGACGCGGGCCTCACAGTATTGCTGGACCTCCGCCATAGGGAGCGTCTTGCCCACGATGGTCTTGCCGAGGGCGGTCTTGATGAAGGCAGTCTCCGGCGAGTCGGCGGCACGGAGCGATGAACGTGTGCTAGCCAGGAGAACGATCGAAATCAGCCAGGGCCAGCGCGCACGGGGCATCATCGTGGAGTTCCTCCAAAAGGCGTGCTCAACAGAGGGATGTCGCTCTTCTACGGCAGAATTGCGCCCCGGCACAACCGCAGTAGAGGGCCTGGCCGGAGCGAATCCACCGACAGCGTTTCCCCAAGCTATCACCGCGCCCGAGGGAAAACAAGCTGTAGATCCCCTTGGGGGGCCGGCCCCATACTAGGCGTCCAACGCCGTCCGAAGACTAATTCCGATAAGCAGTTGCGCCGGTGGTTCGCAGTCGGGCTCGCCATCGGGGGGTTCGCTTGTGAATCCCCCTTTTTGGTTGTACGATTCCTGAGAGGCCGACTGGCCGTTAGAATGGAGCCGCGATCACAGCAGGCTCTTTCGGCCCCGGGGGCGGCAGGTGACCTTATGAAACTGGCGCTTGATCCCACGTTCCAAGGCTTGGCCTCGCGTTATCTTCGCAAGCAGATCAAGCAACTGACCGGCCAGATCGACGGCATCCGCAAGGCGGAGGACATCGAGTTCATCCATCGCGCCCGCGTGGCCACGCGGCGATTGCGGGCCGGGCTGAACTTCTTCGCCGACTGCAATCGCCG
>CAYGZI010000505.1:0-4805 GCA_964354245.1 uncultured Planctomycetaceae bacterium | reverse complement strand
CGCGACGGCACGCAACCGAACAGGCGAAAAACCGCATTTGATTCACAGCCTCTCACCCCCTCACCCCTCCCCCAGTTCATCATTCATCATTCATCAATCACCATTCCCTCTTTCGCTCTTGACCTTTCGGTGGGATCCTCCTTATAGTACCCACCCGATTGCGTGCCGAAGACCCGGATGCGCGCAAGTTCTTTTAGGGTAACGGTTTAAGGAGGAACCTCGATGCCTCGGAAGCACTCGGTCCCCGGTCGGCAGTCGGCCTCGCGTCGGAAACGGGGGCTGGCGATGGTCCTCGGCGGCCTGTGCGTGCTGGCCGCGTGCGTAGCGATCCGCTACTACTGGGGGGCCAGTCCCGCCGAGGCCGAGCCCCAGGACCTCGCCGACGGTCGCGCGGCGGGGCGAGCGGATTCCCAAGCCGCCAACCCCGCCACCGCCAGGGTGGTGGCCTCGGTCAACGGCGAGGAAATCACCCGCGCCGAGCTCGCTCAGGAGTGCCTCCGGCACTACGGCAAAGAGGTGCTGGAGAGCCTCTTGAACAAGTATCTGATCGCCCAGGAATGCCAGCGCCAGGGGATTGCGGTCGCCCAAGCCGAGGTGAACCGCGAGATCGAGCGGTTTGCCAAGCTCTACAAGGTGCCGGTGGATCAATGGCTGAAGATGCTCAAGCAGGAGCGGGGCATAACCGCCGAGCAATATGCCAGCGAGTACATCTGGCCGACGCTGGCCCTGCGCAAGCTCGCCCGGGAACAGTTGCAGGTCACCGCCGAGGAGCTGCAGGACGAATACGAGATGCGGTTCGGCAAGGCCGTCAAGGCCCGATTGATCGCCTGCCAAACCGCCGAGAAGGCCCAGAAGGTCCGCGCGCTGGCCGTGGCCAGTCCGGCCGAGTTCGGCAACCTGGCCAAGGAGCACTCGGAAGACCCCACCAGCGCGAGCCTCAAGGGGCTGATCCAGCCGATCTGCATGCACGCCGGAAACAAGGAGATCGAGAAGATCGCGTTTTCCCTGAAGGACGGCGAGATCTCGCCCGTGATCCAGGTCGCGGACCAATACATCATCCTCCAGCGCGAGTCCGAGATTCCCGCGCGCAACGTGCCGTTCGAGGAGGTCCGGACGGGTCTGGAGGAGGGGATCCGCGAGCGGAAGCACCGCTCGGTCGCCGTCCAGATCTACCAGCGGCTGTTGGAGCAGGCCAAGAAGCAAGGGGGCATCGTCAACACGCTGGCCGACCCGCGCCTGAGCGGCCAGTACCCGGGCGTGGCGGCGGTGGTGGGCGGGCGTCAGATCACGCTCCGCGAGCTGGCCGACCGCTGCATCGAGCGGCACGGCGAGGAAGTCCTGGACGGGGCGATCAATCGCCGGCTGCTGGATCAGGCGTGCCGCAAGCAGAAGATCGCGATCGGCGAGGCCGATCTGGATCAGGAGATCGCCCGGGCCGCGGCCGCGAGGCTCAAACCCCGGCCGGACGGCAAGCCGGACGTCGAGGCATGGCTCGAGCTGGTCACTCGGCAGCAGGGCGTCTCGGTCGAACTCTATCGCCGCGACGCGGTCTGGCCTTCGGTGGCGCTGAAAAAGCTGGCGGGCGACCGGGTGCGCGTGACCGACGAGGACCTGCAGAAGGGGTTCGAGGCCAACTACGGCCCGCGGGTCCGCTGCCTCGCGATCGTGCTTGGCGATCTCCGCAGCGCCCAGCGCGTGTGGGAAATGGCCAGACAGAACCCGAGCCGGGAGTACTTCGGCCAGTTGGCGGCCCAGTATTCCATCGAGCCGGGCAGCCGGACGCTGAAGGGCGAGGTGCCGCCGATCCAGAAATACGGCGGGCAGCCGATCCTGGAGGAGGAAGCATTCCGACTCAAGCCGGGGGAGCTGTCGAGCGTCATCCAAGTGGAGGCGGACAAGTACGTGATCCTCTTTTGCGAGGGCTACACGAAGCCGCAGAAGATCGACTTCGCCACGGTGCGCAACGACATTTACGAGGACATTCACGAGAAGCGGTTGCGCCTGGCCATGGCCGAGCACTTCTCCCAGTTGCAGGACGAGGCAGCCATCGACAACTACCTGGCCAACACGACCCGCACCCCCAAGCGGAGCGTGCAGCGGCCGGGCTCCGCAGCGGCCCCGGCCAAGTCCGCCCCGCGTCCGGGCCTGCCCGTCAGGCCGGTATCTGCGCCGCGGTAGCTCGGCGCTAATCGGGCGTCGGCAGAGGGGATTCAGCATCGCTGGACGGCCAATGCGACGGACTCCCCGCCGCCGATGCACAGCGCGGCCTGCCGGGCCACGTTCTGCCCCAATCCCGCGCTCAGCACGTTGCCGAAGATCACCTCGTCCACCTGAGCGGCCGGGACTGTCGCCCGCTGCAAGGCCGCCTGGATCGCGATGATTGCCAATTTCGGGGCGGGCACCCCCGCGAGTGCGCCGCAGAACGACCCGATCGCAGTGCGCGCTGGGCCCGCAAGGAACACGGCTCGAAGCATGTTTTCCTCCCCGTGCTGGTCCGTTTGCCCGGCCATGATCTTAGCCGCCTGGGCCCGGGAGTCCAACCCTTGCCGACGCTGGACGCCGGTTGACAATCGTCTCCGACGCGGCCATAAACGGAAGGGGGCTGTTTTGCGCCGGGTGCTGGCAGATAGGGAAGGACCAGTCGATGACGAAGACGCAAGGGCATGGGCCGGCGGCCCGTCGAGCACGAGTTCCGCGAGGAGACGCTCGTTTGGCCCGACCTGGTCTACATCGAGCTGATCTGCGCGTTGCTCGTCTCGGCGGCGCTCGTCGTCTGGTCGATGGTGCTGCGGGCGCCGCTGGAGCAGCCGGCCGACCCGGCGATGGGCGGGGTGGTCTTGCCCACGCTCATCGTTCTGGGGCTCCTGGCTATCCCTTATTTGGACCCGAATCCCAAGGGGAGCGGCTACTACTCGATCGCCGGGCGGCGGTTCGGCTACGCGATCTTCCAGTTGGGCTTCTTGCAGCTTTGGGTCTTGCTGATCCTGATCGGCACCTTCTTTCGCGGGCCGAGCTGGGGCTTCTTCGGACTCTACGAGCCGCGCGATCCGCTCAAGGTGCAGGCCACGGCCAACGTCAAGCTCTCCGAGGCGTTCTGGGCGACGTGGCTGGGCGGCGCGGTGCCGCAGCCGTCGCCGGCAAGCGGGGGCCTCGCGCGCCTTGGGGCGGTCTTGTGGCGCGAGACGCCGGGGCTCGTGGTCCTCGGCGTCTACTTCGCGGTCCTGCCGATCGTCTTGGGCCGGACGCTCCTGCGGTCCTTTCGCCGGACGCTGGGGTGCGGACGCTACTGGATCATGGCGCTATTGCTTTTGATGATGATCGCCGTGCCGCTGAAGATGCTGTTGCGATGGACGTGCGATTTGAGTTACGTGGTGAGTATGCCGGAGTACTTCTTCAACTTTTGACTTGAGCACGAGACGCGCCGCGCAAGCGCGGCGGCTAAACATGGCGGCACCGAACGGCTCTTTCCGCAACCTGAAGCGGCTCCATTGCTGGTTCGCCGTCTCGGCGCTGGCGCTCTTGGCCGCCACGGTGTGGATGCTCGCGGCGGACCACAACCGCGAGTGGAAGCACTATCAGTGGACTTTTCGAGACGAGATCGAGCCCTCCGTGACCGGGGCCCCGCTGCGCCAGGGGCGAAGGCCGCTCGCGATTGAGCAGATCTGGCTTCCCGACTTGACGATCGACTACCACTTCGCCCAGGTGGCCCGCCTGGTTCAAGGAGCTGATTTGGGCGGTTCCCTACACGGTGGTGGCCGCCGGGCGTCAGCAGGCCCTGAGCACGACGGCCCACGTGGCGGTCGGCTCGCTGGCCTTGGCGGCGGCCATGTGTTTGACCCTCTGGTCGCGGCGTGTGGCGGGTGGCCCGTGGCGGGTGCCGGGTGGCGCGTGGCGGGTGCCGGGTGGCGTGGGCCAGGTAGTAGGCGCGGAACCCCACATACCATCTACCACATGCCACCTACCACCACGTCGCCCGTTCATCATTCATCATTTCCTGCTGGCAACTCCCCCATGCCATGGCGATTGCGTGGCTCTACCGCGGCCAGTTCGCCGCGGCCGGGGTGCAGTTGGCCAGCGTCATCGACCCGTCGGGACGCACGGCCGGCGCGATCGCGATGCTCGGCGCGGGCTTGCTGCTGCCGGTGAGCCTCGTGCCGTGGTAGGCGGGTGCGGCGGGATGGGGATACTCGCTGGCGGCGGTCGTGTTGGGCCTGGGATATGCCGGTGCGGCGCTTGCCCTTTGCCTCCGTCGCGACGAGCCAGCGGCAAGGCTGCTCTTGCGGACTTCGCTGGCGTATCTGGTGGGGATCCTAGGGGCCATGCTTCTGACGCGCTAGCAGGACCGCCTAAAGGCAAGACCGCCTAAAGGCGGGACTACGAACGCGCAGTCCGCTTACCTGCGGGCGCTGCAACTGAGCCAGCACGCATCCCTCAAGGACTTGGAACAGTTGCCCGAGGGGATGAATAACAGGGCCCTCCTCGAACTGGAGAAGCCGCGTGGCCACCAGCAGTGATTCAGCCTGGTTTCGCTTCCAGCGCATGGCCCTGGCGGTCGGCGTGGTGTGCCTGGGGCTCTGCGCGCTGGGGGCGATGATGCGGCCGGGCCCGGTTCTCCGCTAGTACCTGGTGGCCCATAGCTATTGGCTTGGGATTGCGCTGGGGAGCATGGCCATCCTGATGGTCGTCCACTTGACCGGAGGCCCTTGAGGGCTCTCGATGACGTTTTCCACGGATGATCTCCGTCTCGCGCTCGGTCATCCTTTCGCGGATTTCCCAGTGGACGATGAAGCGGCTGTAGCCGTCGA
>CAYGZI010000504.1:0-4806 GCA_964354245.1 uncultured Planctomycetaceae bacterium | reverse complement strand
GGGCCGATCGTATCCGGAGAACGTGGCCGTCACCGCGGTCGCGGTGCCCAAGACCATCGTCCGGCCCGCCGAGAGTATTACCGTCAGCGTCACGCTCCGCAACGCGGGGCCGTTCGTGCGCGAGGCGGTGCCCGTGACTCTCCGGCTGCAGAGCGGCGACAAGTCGCAGGAGTTCCACAACAACGCCCGGATCGAGGCGGGCGAAACCGCCGCCGTCCGGTTTGACCTGCCGAGCTTGCCGGAAGGGTTGTGGCAGGGGACCGCCGCGGCCCAAACGGCCGATTCGCTGCCGTTCGACGACCGCCGCCATCTGGCCTTTCTCGTGGCCCCGCCGATCCACGTTCTGGTGGTCGATGGCGACGCGGGGCGATCCGGCATCACGGCCGAGACCTACTTCCTCGAAGCCGCCATCCGCCTGGCAGAGCCTAACAAGACGTTCCCGGCCAGTCCGTTTACCGCCACGCGCGTGGCCCTTTCGGGCGGAGCCGGATTGCCGGACCTCCGCGGAGTCCCGCTGGTGGTGTTGGCCAACCTTCCCGGGCCCGGTGACGCCGATGCCCGGCGCCTCGCCGATTTCGTCAGCCGCGGGGGCGGACTGTTGGTCTTCGCTGGCGAGAACGTCCAGGCGGAGGGCTACCGCAGCCTCCTGGCGGCCGGCCTGGGCGTGGGCCAGATCGGCGGTGTGGCCCGGGCCGAGGCCCTGCCCTGGCGCTTTGAGGAGTGGGATCGCGGGCACCCGGCCATGGAGCCCTTCAACGACCCGCAGTACGGCGATCTGCGGCGCCAGGCATTCCAAGCCTACACCCGGATCCAACCGGATGCCGGCGCCAAGGTCGTGGCCCGGTTCCGCGGCGGCGAGCCGGCCGTGCTGGAGAAGAAGCTCGGCTCCGGAAGGATCCTCTGGGTGACTACGGCCTGCGACCTCGATTGGGGCGATTGGCCTCGGTCGCGGCTCTACGTGCCGATGGTCCATCAGATGCTCGGCTACCTTGGCCACTTGGCCGAAGGGGGCCCCGTGCGCAGCGTCCCGCTCGAGAAAGCCGTTGAAGGCCCGCAGGCGGATCCTGGAGTCTTCCAGCGCGAGGGCTTTTACGAAGTGATCAACGTCGATCCGCGGGAATCGGAAAGCGAGCGTTGCACCCCCGAGCAGTTCGCGGCCCGGTTCCGGTTCCAAGTGGCTCCGGAAGAGGATGGCCAGACGGCCACGCGGGTCGCCCGGGACGGCAATCCGGACCAGTTGAGGCCGGACGAGATCTGGCACTGGCTCCTCCTGGCACTATTCGGATGCCTGGTCGCGGAAGGTTTCTTGGGCAATCGCACGACGGCGTAAATCCGCTTCGGTAACACGATCAACACGTTTCTTTGCAAGGAGAGAGGACAATGGCGATTCAAATGAGGTTGGTTTCAGTGGTGCTGATTGCCTATGCGCTCTTGACGCTTGCACGTGAGGCGCATGTGACCAGTGCAGAACCGCAATCCGAGGTGGGAGCACTGACCACGGGCGACCACAAGGCAGCCACGTCTCAGGGCAAGGCATCTGCCGAACCGGCGGAGGCGGCTTCTACTGGTGCAGTCCGCCCGGCTCAAGCCGAACCCAAGAAAGCCGAGCAGGAATTCGAGGTCGGCGGGCGGGTGGTTGACCCGGATGGTAAGCCGCTCCCTGGCGCAAAGGTCTACTTGATTCACGGCCCTCGGCCCGAAGTCCGCGCCGTCACGGACGCCGAGGGCAAGTTCCAATTCCGGATGAAGAGGGCGGAATTCGCCCTGAACGAAAGCGGCATTGGGTGGGATTTCGCGCACATTCTGGCCGCGAGCGAAGGCTACGGCGCGGATTTCAGAACGGCATCTTCGTTCGAGGTATCAGGAAAGCTTGGGGCCAGTGTCGCGTTCCCTCCCTACCCGTTGGCTCCCCAGTGGGATCGGACGCTCAGGCTTGTCAACGACGATGTCCCCGTTCGCGGCCGGATCGTGGACCGAAAGGGTAAGCCCGTGGCCGGTGCGAAGGTGAGCGTGCTTCAGGTTTGGGTCACGCAACAGGAGGACCTGACGCAGTGGGTGGAGGCGGCGGAACGAGGCGAGGACTACGACACCACCCGCAGGTTGATGGATCGAGGGCCTTGGATGAACAAGATCGACACGGTCATGCCGACCGCGACCACGGGCGCGGACGGCAGGTTCTGTTTGCGGGGGATTGGCCGCGAGCGGATCGCGGAGCTGTCGATCGAAGGGCCGGGAATCGCCAGCGACAGGGTCTATGCCCGTACGCGGCCCGGGCCGACCCTGCGTCTGCTGCACGTGCTGGAGGATCCCAGGGCCGGAACCTATTGCTACTACGGGGCTGCATTCGAGCACGTTGCCCGACCCTCGGTCCCGATCGTCGGCACGGTCCGCGACAATGACACGGGCAAGCCCCTCGGGGGCGTTTCCATCCGCGGCCAGGCTGGAGTACCCATTGACGAAGCGGGTGAGGTGGACGTGGAGTTCCACGGGGGAGGCTGCCGGGTAACCACGGACGCCCAGGGCCGCTACCGTCTCACCGGCCTGCCGGTCGGGAGGCAATACCAGCTCATCGCGGTCCCGCTGGACGGGCTGTATCTGCCGTCGGCGAAGGCAGCCGAGCCGGGCGACGGGCGCGACGCCGTGCAACTCGACTTCGCGCTCAAGCGCGGGGTCACGATCCGCGGGCAAGTCACCGACGCGCGCAAGGGCGAGCCGGTGCAGCAGGCCTTCGTGACCTACTTCGCGTTCGCCGACAACCCGCAAACCCGCTCCGCGCCGTTCTACGAGGGAGAAATGGTGCATCACTGGGACGAACCCAATCTGACCGACGAACAGGGGCGGTACGCCGTCGCAGGGCTCCCCGGGCGCGGGCTCGTCGCGGCGCTGGCCAAGGATTCCCGAGACTACTCGCGCGGCGGCGGGCCGGGCCTGACCAAGGGCCGGGAGCCTGGTTGGCCGAGCGTTTGCTTGAAGACGGAACCGTTCGAGTGTGTTCCCGCCAATTACCACTACGTTGCCGAGTTGAACGTCGCCGATGGCGCCGAAGGCTGTGAGCACAATATCGTCCTCGACTCGCTTCCGGCCTGGCGCCTGCAGGGGGACATATTGGACCCGGCCGGCCAGCCGCTCTCGGGCTGTTTCTTCCATGGTTACCAGTCGGCGGGTAACGCCTTCGACTTCCTGAACTCGGGGACTTTCACGGTCCGCTTGGACCGGGCCGACCAGGTGCGGCGGCTGCTGTTCGTGCACAAGGAGCGCAAACTGGCCGGCAGCCTTGTTGTGAAAGGGGCCGCGCAAGGCCCGCTGAGCGTTCGCCTGCAGCCTTGGGGAGTGGTTTCCGGGCGGGTGGTCGATGCCCAGGGCAAGCCCAAGGCCAGCGTGCTCATTCGCGGCTGGCAGATGTCAGTCTCGACGCCGCCCGACTGCGGTTTCCTTCCGGAACTGCACTACCGCACCGACCAGCAAGGCCGCTTTCGCATCGAGGGACTGGTCGCCGGAATGAAGTACGACCTGGAGGTCATCGAGAACTACAAGATAGTCGGCCTCTTGGCCGGCGGCGTGACCGTCGAGTCCGGCCAGACCAAGGACCTCGGCGACGTGACCGTTCAACCGACGGCTGGTCGGACGGGAGAGCAATAGGCATTCCCGATGACCCGGTCTCAACCGACAAGAAGGGGCGGTTCCGAACGGAGGGGCTGCTCCTCGGGGGCGAAATACAGCGTGGATGCCACGTGGGGAGTGGAGAAAGGGAGTATGGGGGGCATGAGTCAGCAGGTGATCTTCAACGCGACGGTCCAGGCGGGCGAGACCAAGGATCTTGGCGACCTCGTGCTCGATCCGGCGAAAGCTCCGAATCGCTAGTCGTTGGTCCGGGGGAATTCGATGAACCGTACCGTTCACGGGGTGCCCTCCCTGGCACGAGCCCGGGAGGGTCACGTTGCACCGGCAGAGGGTGTCATAAGAGACGCGAGTCTATGCGGCGGCGCGAGTCGGCCGTAGGCAAGTTCAGCACGATTGGAGGAGAAGATGAAGCGCAGAATCATGTCCTATCGAAAAACGCCCGCTTGGTGCGGGGCGTTGTTGTTCTTCGCGGCGGCCGCGGTGATCCTACCGGGGCGGCAGTGGGCGGTCAGCTCTCCGGCGGCCGCGCCGTCTGAAGCCCAGGCAGCCGCCAAGGCGACCCCGGCTGCGCCGAGCGAGCAGCTCAAGACCCTCACCTGGACCGAGACGGAGACTATTGTCTATTCGAAAAGGCCCCTCCCCAAGGGAGTGGAACGCGCCATGCCTGAACAGGAAGCCAGGGTGACTCGAAACGCCTACGAGGCGCTGGGGCTACACCGGGAAGAGATCGGCATCAAGTACCGTGGCATGACCAGAGACGGGCGGATGAGCACGAGCATGGTTCATGTTTACGATTACGCCAAAGGGAAGATGCTTGACCTGAGCGACTCGGATGAAGAGACACTCCGCCCGGGGCAGCCCAAGCAGAAGACTGCGACGGTTCAGTATTTTGAGCCGGAACCGGAGAAGGCATACCTGCTGATACGCCCCTGGATCCTGGAGGAAGCGACAAGGGTCGTCGCCAGCCCCGCCACTAAGTCGCTGGGAGAGAAGAGCATCGACGGAAAGGGAGTCACGGGCTACCGTATTGAGGAAAGGAGGGGTTGGGGTTGGAGGCCCAACGAGAAAACGGGCGAGCAGGAGGAGGTGAAGGCCACCGGCACTTGGGAGATTTGGCTGGAGACGAAGGCGCACCGCGTCGTCTCCGCCCGGTACACCGTGGTCCCTGATGGCGATGACTTCGAC
>CAYGZI010000503.1:0-4824 GCA_964354245.1 uncultured Planctomycetaceae bacterium | reverse complement strand
AGCCGCAGTGGGGCTCGGACGTGTTCGGCATGTACCAGTCGCTGGTCGAGGGACGCGAGGTGCCGTGGTCGCTTCTGGTCAAGGACATGCCGCCCGAGAAGCACCACGACCTCGACTTCATCGTCGATGAGCTGGACTGGGACAAGAACGTCGATCCGCTTTTCAAGGAGCACAACTACCTGGAGCCGATCGTCGATAAGTCCTGTTCCGGCGACGGCTGCGCGGACAAGTGGATCTGCTACGGCCTGGTGGACGGCGAGCAGCTCTTCTCGGCCAAGGAGCTGACCGTGTTGCCCGGGGCCACGTGCGTGCTCAAGGACCCCGGGGCGAGCGGGTGGATCACGGTGCAAGGCTGCGGGCGGATCGGCCCGCTGGAACTCCAGACACCAGCGATGATCCACTTCGGCGAGGAGACCACCGACGAGGTGTTCATCACGGCCGAGGCGGCGGCCGCGGGCGTGGAGGTCGTCAACACGGGCACCGAGCCGCTGGTGGGGTTGCGGTACTTTGGCCCCAGCGTTCACGCGAAGATGCCGAACGTGGGGGACCATAAGAAGCAGTGATTCCGTCTCCATAAAGCCGCGACCGGTGGTCGCGGTCGTGGAAAACACGTTGAGCGAGTCGAGCGACGCGAGCGCCGGCACGCGGGAACCCGAGCCATGAGCAAGATTAATCTCCCAAGAGACGAACTCGCCGAACTCTGCCGGCGTCACCATATCCGCAAGATGTCGCTTTTCGGGTCCGTCCTGCGAGACGACTTCCGGCCGGATAGCGACATCGACGTGCTCGTGGAATTCGAGCCGGGGCACACGGTCGGCTTTGAAATCCTGGATATCGAGGAGGAACTGTCGCGGCTGTTCGGCGGACACCGGGTGGATATCGTCGAGGAAAAGTACCTGAACCGGTGGCTGCGCGGGCGCGTGCTTGCCAGTGCCGAGGTGCAATATGCAGAAGGATGACGTCTTGTACTTGGGCCACATGCTCGATACGGCCCGCGCGATCGTGGGCAAGGTGGCGAGGAAGTCGCGCGCGGAGTTCGACGCTAACGAGGATCTCCGGTTGGCGCTAGTGTATCTAATCCAGACCCTTGGAGAGTCTGCTCGACGCGTTTCGCGCGAATTCCAACGGGCAAATCCGCAGATTCCCTGGACGAAGATCGTCGGCATGCGCCACAAAGTAGTGCATGACTACCTGCACGTGAACTACAACATCGTTTGGACCGTTGCGACGATCGACTTGCTCCCGCTTTTGGACGAATTGGAGCGGATGGCTCCGCCAGAACCGCCTGAGTCTGAAACCTCTAGTAACCCGAAGGAATACCCATGAATCAAGCCCACCCCAACACCTTCCCGAAGCTCCACAACGCGGCATGGCCCGGCGTGGTGGGCAAGGGCGACGGCGGCGAGCCGCCGATCGACTTGGATACCATGTTGGACCTGACCGCCGCCGCCGAGGTGGACGGCATCAAGTTCGACGGTTTCGACCTCTTCCTCTACCTGCCGCACATCGACATCGATTCGACCGTCCAGAGCGACGACGCCATCAAGGAGCTTGCCGAAAAGGCCCGATCGCGCAGCCTCGATATCGGCACGGTCGTGGCCCCCATCTGGGGGCCGACCGGCGGCGGCCCAGCCATGGGCAACGAGAAGGACCGTAAGAAGTTCCTCGGCCAGGTCCGCAAGGGCTGCTACGTCGGCAAGCGCCTCCGCGAGCTGGGCGTGCGCCCGCACGGCAACATCCGCATCGACTCGGCCGGCGGCGTGGAGCCCTGGCTGGCCGATCCCGAGGGGAATCAGAAGCGGATCGCCGCGACGTTCCGCGAGGCGTGCACCATCGCCGAGGACCACGGCGAGACCCTCGCGGCCGAAGGCGAAATCTGCTGGGGCGGGATGCACAGTTGGAAACGCATGGTGCAGCTTTTGGAGACGGTCGATCGGCCGCAGACGCTCGGCTTCCAGGCCGACATGGCCCATACGCTCCTCTATCTCCTCGGCTACAACGCCCCCGAGGACGCCATCCTGGCGCAGGACTTCGACTGGCAGGACCAGGACCGCTTCGACGCCGCCTACCGCCAACTGACCGACGCCCTGCGCCCCTGGACCAACGACCTGCACATCGCCCAGAACGACGCCACGGTCCACGGCGCGGGCTCGCACGACAAGACGGGGCGCCACTGCCTGGCGACCGACCCCAGCGGCAAGCTCGACATCCCGCGCCACGCCGGCTACTGGCTCCGCGGCCCGGACGGGCAGCTCACCAAGCGGATCAAGCACCTCTGCTGGGACGGCTGCATGTTCCCGAACGCGGTGATGATGAAGCCCGAGACGTGGAACGACATTTTGCGGACGATGATCGCGGTGAGGAATGAGCACGGATGGAGAGAGTAGTGGAGTTTCCGTGGTCATTTTTTCTGGGAGAACGCGATGTCTACCTACGACAAGAACGGGGGCGAATTGATGCGGCAGTTTGTCGCGGAGCGGCCCGCTCAAAAAGCCTTCACGGCCGATGAGATCTATGCGTGGTTTCAAGAGCACTGGCCGAAACTCAAGCAAAGCACGGTCGCGAATTATCTCCGCAAGATGAGCGCGAACGACGGCACTCGCGTGACCTGGAACCCTGGACCTAAGCATGACCTGTTCTTTCGCATCCGCCCCGGGGAGTTCCGCCGCTATGATCCGGCAACCGATCCGAAACCGATCTATAAGGGCGACACAGAATGCAGAGAATCGAAGGGGGAGGAACGCGATCAAGGCGATGAAGGCGAGGACGCCGAGGGGCGTGCAGAAGCGAATGCCACGTTTGCGTATGAAAACCACCTCCGCGACTATCTCGCGCCGAATCTCCAAACACTGGAGCCGGGACTGCGATTGTACGAGGAGGACGGAATACCAGGCATTGAGTACACGATTCGAAACCGGCGGATCGACTTGCTTGGGGTCGGTCAGGATGGCGCTCTTGTCGTAATCGAACTCAAGGTGTCGCGTGGTCACGAGAAGGCCGTTGGCCAACTCCTTACGTACATAGGATGGGTTCGGAAGGATCTGGCAGACGGAAAGCCGGTCCGGGGCATCATCGTTGCACACAAGGCGACCGACGAGCTCGTCGCAGCCGTCCAAGAAGTGAGCACGAAGATCGCGCTTTTCGAGTACGAAATCAGCTTCCAAGTCCGTCCTATCACCGTCTCCTGATAGAGCGACGTGTACGGTTCGACGTGATCGTGAAAAGACCCCTGCCGGCTCGTCCGGCAGGTGAACCAGATTGACAGGCTAACTCCGCATGTGCCGGAGAAAGAGCGACCCCGGCCAGCTTGTCCGGCAGGTGAACGAGATTGACAGGCTATGAACCCCGAGCGGCTCTACGACGGCCGGAACGTTGAGCCCGCGTACCAACTTCGGTACGACTGGACGGGATGGATGTCGACGGGAACAACGTTTCCCAAGCAGATGGAGGAGATCATTGCCAGCCTTCGAGAGCCTTGGGAAGCGGACGGCGTGCGTGTGCTTGAGTTCGCCTGCTCGGACCGGCAAGTGCAGATACTGTGCAGCGTGAAGCCGCACGTGGCGCCGACCGTTTTTGTCGCTCGTCTAAAGGGACGCCTCCAGCACGCTCTTCGGACGCGGGGCCTGACGGTTCCTTTCAGCCGGAAGCTCGCGATGCGATCCATTGGCGACAACTCGACGGCCGACGTTGAACAATACATCCTGAAGCAGGTGGGGAAAGAACGGCTGGCGGATCCAAGGTTCGGAGAAATCTTGCGGCAGTTCACGATCGTGGACCCGACCGTCGATCTTTCGGTGCCCACGGAGACGTTGAGCGGGAGGTACTGGTACAACCTGCACCTGGTGCTCGTGACCGCGGAGCGTTTTCGAATCGCCGATGCGGCGTGGCTCGGCAGAATCCGGGACCAATCGGTCCGGATCGCGCGGAAGAAGGGGCACGCGATTTCGCGCCTTGCGGTGATGCCCGACCACCTGCATATTGCGATCCGAGGGAACGTTGAACACTCGGCGCAGGATATCGCGCTGGCTTTCCAAAACAACCTCGGGTATGCCCTCGGCCAGTGCCGCGTGTGGCAGGACACGTACTACGTGGGCAGCTTCAGCGAGTACGACATAGGGGCAATACGTTCGTCGGTGAGGGAACAAGAACATCATGAAGAACATGCTCCGTAGCCTCGGCAATCGCCTTCACCTGCCCGACGAGCTGGCAGGGGTCGGGGCAACGGAGGCATCCTCTAGCTGGTCAATCTGTTTCACCTGCCGGGCAAGCCGGCAGGGGTCGGGGAAAGGACAGGCTGCCTCCCTTAGCCGCTCAATCTGATCCACCTGCCGGGCGAGCCGGCAGGGGTACGAGCATTTGTAGCACTTGATTTCCGGAAAGGTCTCAAGAGTATGGCAAAGCCACTTCGCATTGCGGTTCTCGGCTGCGGCTTCATGGGCCGCGCCCACTCGAATGCCTGGTTGCAGGTGAATCATTTCTTCCCGCGCGAGCACAAGCCGGTGTTGAAGTGCTGCGTCGCGCGGCCGGAGGAACAAGACAAGCTGGAGAAGTTCGCAGCCGCCTGGGGCTACGAGTCGATGGAGCTGGACTGGAAGAAGGCCATCCAGCGCAAGGACATCGACTTGGTGGACGTCTGCGTGCCCAACGTGATGCACCACGACGTGGTCATTGCCGCAGCCGAGGCGGGCAAGATGATCGTCTGCGAGAAGCCGCTGGCCATGAACGCCGCCGAGGGCCGGGCCATGGTCGCCGCCGTCGAGAAGGCGGGTGTGGCGAACATGGTCTCGTTCAACTACCGCCGCGTGCCGGCCATCGCCCTGGCCA
>CAYGZI010000502.1:0-4831 GCA_964354245.1 uncultured Planctomycetaceae bacterium | reverse complement strand
CCCCTCACCCCGTCACCTTGTCACCCTCGCTCCCCACCCTCCGCTGGGTCGGCGGCGCGGACGGACACTTGCGGCTGATCGACCAGACGCGGCTGCCGGTCGAGCTGGTCGAGATCGAGTGCCGCGACGCCCAGACGCTTTGGGAGGCGATCAAGACCCTGCGCGTGCGCGGGGCCCCGGCCATCGGGATCGCGGCGGCCTACGGGGTTTGCCTCGGGCTGGGAGCAAGGCCGAAGGCCGAAAGCCGAAGGCGGGGAGAAGAACAAGGGGAGAAGGGGAGAAAGGGAGAAGGGGAGAACGCGTCTGCAGCGTCACCTCCTCTCCTCTTCACCTCTTCTCCTCTTCTCCCCTTCTCCCCTTCTGCGGACGCCCCTAGCGACGAGGACGGCTTCTTCGCCCGGCTCGACGAAGTAACGGCCTACCTGGCCACCAGCCGACCCACGGCCGTCAATCTCTTCTGGGCCCTAGATCGCATGAAGCAGAAGGCGGCGGGCCTCCGCGGCGCCATGCCGCCTGCGCAAATCGCTGCCGAGCTATTGGCCGAGGCCCGGCGGATCCACGAAGAGGACCGCGAGATGTGCCGGGCCATCGGGCGCCACGGCGCGACGCTCCTAAGCGACGGCCAAGGCGTGCTCACCCACTGCAATGCCGGCGGGCTGGCCACCTCGGATTACGGCACCGCCCTGGCGGTCGTCTTCTCTGCCGTGGAGTCGGGCAAGCGGCTCCACGTCTTCGCCGGCGAAACCCGGCCGCTCCTCCAGGGAGCGCGGCTGACGGCCTGGGAGCTACAGCAGCGCGGCATCCCCGCCACCTTGATCTGCGACTCGATGGCCGCGCAGGTGATGCGCGAAGGCCGGGTCCACGCGGTGATCACCGGGGCCGACCGGATTGCCGCCAATGGCGACACGGCCAATAAGATCGGCACCTACAGCCTCGCCGTCCTCGCCGCCGCGCACGCCATCCCCTTCTACATCGCCGCCCCCAGCAGCACGTTCGACCTTTCGCTCCAAAGCGGCGACGCGATCCCCATCGAAAATCGCGATCCCCGTGAGATCACCCACGGCTTCGGGCGCCAGACCGCCCCCGAGGGAATCGACGTCTACAATCCCGCGTTCGACGTGACGCCCGCGAAGCTCATCACGGCCATCATCTGCGAGCGCGGCGTCATCCGGCCGGTGACGCGCGAGACAATCGCTGAGAAGTTGTAGGGCCGGCTTTGCCGGTCGGTGAACTGTAGAGTCGGGTTTGCGCCCGGTCGGTCAACAGCCGCGAACGGCCGGCAAAGCCAGCCCTACGTCCGAGCCCCGCTTACCTATTCACGCTGAGACCGGCCCCGGTCGGCTTCGACGCCTGGTTCGGCGAGTCTGGTCGTCGCCCGGCCAACTCGGTGCGGTGCTGGTAGAGGACCGCCAGCAGTTGCTCGTCGTCGATGTCCCAAAGGGACCGCCCGGTCTGGTCCTCGCCCAGGAACCCCAAATGGGCGAGCAACTGGCCTAGCCGGACCTCTGGGGAGAGGTCGCAGACCTCGGCCAAAACAGCCAATGCCTCGCTTCGGGTCGCCGAGTTCATGGCAACAAATCTCCGATCTTGGGCTCTGCCCCGTACGCCCGGCGGCGCCGGCCGATCACCTCGACCCGGACCAATGTGCCTGGCGCGAGCTTGGCGATTCGGGTCGCCCGGGTCACTCCATTATAAACCACCAGTACGCCATCCGTCCCCTCGTAGACCACGAGCGGGGGCATCCCGGCCGAAGACGCTCCAAAGCGAGCGGTCTGGCGATGGAGCTTGACCAAGTCGGCACCGCTGCGCCGCGAGGACGGGACCCGCAGGTCGCGGGGATCGACATCGCGGAAGTGCGGGGCCATACACTAAAGTCTAACCGATAGGGCCCATCGAGGAAAGTCCCGCGCCCTACGGGATCTCGAACAGCGACCGCGTCTGGACGATGGCGTAGTCGTCCGGGAAGGTGTGGAAGGCCCGCACGCGCAGGCTGCGCAACCGGCTCTCGACGTGGATGTAGCTGATCGCGCCCAGGGCGATGCGTCCGCTGGAATCGAATCGCTGGAGAAGGCCCTGGCGCGGGCCCTCGCGGGAAAGCTCCTCTTGGAAGGTCCAGAAGACCTCCGGCGCGACCGACTCTTGCTGGAAGTTGACGTGGTAGGAGACGCCGCCGCGGCACTCCACGCGGTCGCTCCGCTGGCCCCGCAAACGGTGCGACATCAATCGCCGCCGCTGCGGCAGCGGATGGTGGGCCGAGGTGGCCACTTCGGTGAGCGTGAGACCCGCGTGACGCCACGCAACCACGTGGCCCGTGCGGGTGATGTCGATTTTCGCCTGGTACTCGCCCCGCTCGACGACCTGAGAGCTACAGACCTCGAACAGCTCCGGGTGCAGGGGGCGCCCGAAGACCTGGAACACGAGTTCCGCGACTTTCGGTCGAACGATCAGCACGGCAACGACCCTTCCTCGTCCAGGGCCCAATGGCGGCGATGGATCCGCTCCGTCGCCATGTATTATAGCGTGGGGCCGCGGAGACTACCAAGGGCGATTTGCGGCGCCCGGATGCCCCCGGCGAAATCGCCCGCAAATGGGACTTGACAAGGTGGGAGGAATTTGCTTGGAGTGGCGGTCGCGCGGGCGAGGACTTCAGAGCAGCTTGACGAGGATGTTGTAACCCGCGTGGGCTCCCGCGGCGATGCCGAACCCGCGGCTCAAGAATAGGATGCTGAAAAAGACTCCGGCCAGGAATCGAAAGAGCAATCCGAACCAGAAGGCATACGCGGCCCATTGGACTGCGTCGCCGCAGGGGCCGACGTAGTGGGCCGCGGCGAACAGGAAGCTCGTCGCCAGGACGGAAACGGCAGCGGCAGGCCCGGCCGCCATCCCGGATTGCCTCACCGCCCAAATCACGGCCGACAAAAGAATCAGGCGGAAGAGCAGTTCCTCGTAAACGCCCGCCCCGAAAAACCCGATCACCCCCGCCCACGTACGCACAGCCTCCGGCAAGGCGCCGGCCTGCTGCCACGAGAGGGCCGGCGAGTGAGCCATCGTGCGCCAACCGAGGGTCTGCACCTGGAGGATCACTCGCAAGCACATCGCCAAGAGCACCGTCTCCACCAGCATCCCCGGCAGGACGCCGCGAGAGACGCGCCAGGGGCGCTGCGTGGCGTGGTGCCAGGCCAGCAGGATTCCCACCGTCAGCACGGGGAGCAGAAAATACTGCCCGAGGTCCAAGAGGTCCAGCAATCCCCGCAGCCAGACGTCGGCCCCGTTGCGGATCGCCTGCGGCCCGAGGATGAGCACGCCCGCCTCGTAGCCCGCCAAGAGCGGCGCCACAAAGATCATGCTGGCGAGCGGCTGCCGGGACTCGTGCCAGTAGTCGAGCGGCTCGGGCGGCGCTGGAGTCTGCGGGTGCGGGGGTGCGTTCATCTCCTTTTCATATTCGACCCGCACTGCGCCACCGCTTGAGGGGGCGGGGGCGGCACGGGCGTTTCGGCCGTCGCTCGTGGACGGCAGCCGCGGGACGCCGTCGCCACCCGGCCGGTCCGGACGGAACTTCGGGAAAAACCGTCACGATGCGGCAAAGCCGCCCTCGGCTGTGCCTCGCTTTGGACAGCCGGTCGGGTGGCTGGTGGCCGAGCGTAGCGAAGCCCCAGTCGATGACTGCTGGGCCACGCTTCGCTTTGCCCCAGCCACGCCCTCGGCTAAGATAGGCACATTGCGATGATCCGATTCAACTCTCAACCAGCAGGCACTCCCTGTGACCGCCACGCTCATGGAAGTCTACGATCGGCTGTTTGCCGCGTACGGGCCGCAACACTGGTGGCCGGCCGACTCGCCTTTCGAGGTCCTCATCGGCGCGGTGCTGGTCCAGAACACCTCTTGGCAGAACGTCAAGAAGGCGATCGACGCCTTGCGCCGCGAAGACCTGCTCGAGCCCCGGGCGCTTTACGGGCTTGCCGTCGAGGAGCTGGAGGAGAAGATCCGGCCGGCGGGGTACTTCCGCGTCAAGGCCCGGCGCCTGCGGCACCTGCTGGGCTTCCTGGTGAATCGCTACGGTGGATCGCTCGATGCGATGTTCCGGACGGGCCTGCCGGAACTCCGCGAGCAGCTCTTGGCCGTCCACGGCATCGGGCCGGAAACGGCGGATTCGACCCTGCTGTATGCCGGCGGGCTGCCGACTTTTGTCGTGGACACGTACACGCACCGCGTCTTTGCCCGGCACGGCTGGATCGGATTGGACGCCGACTACTACCAGATCAAGGATCATTTCGAGAGCGGCCTCGCGCAGGACGCCCGCCTGTTCAACGAGTACCACGCCCTCTTGGTCCGCGTGGGCAAGGAGCATTGCCGCAAGACGCCGCAGTGCGAAGGCTGCCCGCTGGCCGCGCTGCTGCCGCCCGGCGGCCCGAGGGAGGAATGATGAATGATGAATGATGAATGATGAATGATGAATGATGAATGACGAATGAAAATTGCTGATTGCTCTGCCCTCTGCCTTCTGCCTCCTGTCTCCAGCCTCCCGTCAATCGAAGAGCATCGAGCGCGCGTGGTAACTGGACCGGACAAACGGCCCGCTGGCGACTTGCCCGAAGCCCATCTGCCGCGCCAGCTCGCCCAAGTGGTTGAATTCCTCCGGCGGGAGGTAGCGTGCGACGGCCAGACAGTGCTTGGCGGGCTGGAGATACTGGCCCAACGTGAGCATCTCGCAGCCGGCCTCCAGGAGGTCGGCCAACGTGTCGAGCAGCTCCTCCGCCGTTTCGCCCAGACCCAGCATCAGGCCGCTCTTGGTGCGGATCTGCGGGTTGCGGGCCTTGACTCGGCGAAACAT
>CAYGZI010000501.1:0-4847 GCA_964354245.1 uncultured Planctomycetaceae bacterium | reverse complement strand
CGTTCTACGTGGAGCGGCTCGAAGAGATGCTCGGGCTGATAGGCGGGCTGATCCAGTCCTCGCCTCCCGGGAGCGTTTTTGTGGTCGAGGCCGACCGCCAACTGGATTTCCGCGTGCTTCCCGACTCGTCGCAGTGGGACATCCGCGAATATCCCCCGGCGATCATTGGAATCTATCATGGACATCCGGAACATTGACCGCGTCCCCGCACTGACCACCAAAGACGGCTCCGAGATCCGCGAGCTTCTGGCCTATCGGAATTCGGCGATCCGCAATCAGTCGCTCGCCGAGGCCCGCCTCCCGCCCGGCGCCAGCACCACTCCGCACCATCACGTCCGTGCGGAGGAGATCTACTACGTGCTGGAAGGGGAGGGGCTCATGCGGATCGGGGAAGAAAGCCGGCACGTCGGCGCAGGGGACGCCATTGCGATCCCCCCGGGGATGGTACATCAGATCGGCAACACCGGCCAGTGCGTCCTGAGATTCCTTTGTTGCTGCTCCCCGGCCTACGAGCACGAGGATACGATCCTCGCTGGGTAGTTGGACGGGGCCAGGGGCATGACTGCCCGCCGTCAAAAACCGCGCCAGCCCCCTTTCCGCTCTATTCAGTTGACCCAAACAACCGATCTTCTCTGAGTACGGATACTGTATAGAGAAACTCCTTGCGCTACGGGGACCGTTCCGCATGGACTCAGGACGCGACCACCCGACCAGACCCCTAGCCACGCCTTCTGAGCCCCTGCGGACTCAGGCAGGACACCGTGCGACTTGGCCATTCCTCTGCATCCTCATCTGCCTGTTCATCCTCAGCGTCACTTCCCCACGCCTCTGGGAGCGGACCGCGAAGAGCCGGGGGCGCCCGGCGGTCGCGAGCCCAGACAACCCGCAGGAGCCTTCGGCGGATGCCGCTCGACCGGCTGCCCCGGCGCGTTCGGCGGCGGTGGCGGAGCCGACCCGCGATCCGGCGCGCTTTGACCCGGTGGCGCCCGCCGCCGAGCCAGGGCCGGGTGTCGGGCGGGAACTCGTCAGCACCACCGTGGAACCGGACGGCGCGCCCGAGATTGTCGCCCCAACTCCTCCAGCAGAGCCTCGGTCGGCAGAGCCCGCTCAGGCTGCGCCCCTCCCGGCAGAGCCCCCTCCGGCCGCGTCCCTCCCGCCTGAGTCCCCTCTGGCTGAGCCCAAGGCATTACCTGCCAGTGTGGAGCCGTCCCCGGCCACGGTCTCCATTGCCGACCGGACTTCGATTCCAACCGCGATCCCGACCTCAGAACCCATCGACGGCGTCAAACCGCTCGATCACCTCCTGCCCTCGCCCGCACAGGTCGTCCCGCCCGAAGACGCGCCGCTTGCGGCCCCCCCCAAGGCCCCGTCGCTCTGGCCGGAGCCGCAGGCCCTGGTCGAGCAACTCGACGAGTTGGCCGTGGACTGCGACACGGGCCAATGGGCCATGGAGGTCCAGCAGGTCCTGCGGCGACTTGGCTCCGCAATGAACGAGAACCGGCACGAGGCAGCGGCCGCGCTCGTTTCCCGCTTGACAGAACTCCGGCAGGAGGCAGACAGTCTGGCCGGCCGGCTGGAGGATGTCGCGATTGCGGGCAGAGTGCTGCGGGCCGGCTATGCCCTCGACCGGCGTCTGCCGATCTGGAGCCGGACGGTGCAGGACGGTGGACTGAGGGCCCCTGCCGGCGGCCTCGTGCGCGGTGATTCGGGCAGGTTGTCGGCATGTCTGGCCGCCGTGGATGCCCTCACGCGGGGCAAGCCGCAAGGCCCGGCCTGGAGCCAGTACCTCACGCTGGAGTCGCTCCGGGAACTGGCCGACGGGCGGACCGTCGACGAGGACCGGGCGAGGGCCGCGGCGAGGGCGGTTCTATATCGCCTGGCACGAGTCCCCATGAACCCGCTCCAGCGGCAATTCATCGCGGAGCGGCCGATTGCAGCGCTCCGCACGGAGCTCCGCCAGTGGGCCGCCACGCCGGTCGAGTTCCGCGGCCTGCTCGAACACCAGGAGCGCTACGAGAAGACCGGCTCGGCGAGCGCCGCCCGGCTGCTCGAAGAGCGCTGCCGGCAGCTCGCACTCTCCTCCTCGGCCCAACAGCGCCAGGTGGGCGAGTTCCTGGAAAGCCATTATCGGAATGCCAACGTCCGCGTGGCGGTGGCCGGCCGGCTCTTGGACCAGCTCGTTCCGGATCGTCCGGACGAGCGCCAGGACGTCGACGACGTGGTCGGCGGCAGGCCGGTCCACGGCGAGAGCCTCACCTCCGCCGACGTGGCCCTGCGCCTGATTCCCGACCGGCAACGACTGCGCATGGCGATGGAGATCCGGGGCGAGGTTGCGGCCCTGACCCACTCCGCCGCCGGCCCGGCCACCTTCTACAACGACAGCCAGTCGTCCTATCGGGCAAGCAAAGAGATCGAGATCGGGCCTCGCGGGATGATATTGCGTCCCGCCCAGGTCGAGGTGAGCAGCGATCTGCGGTTGCGCGACGTCTCGACCCATCTCGATCCGATTCCGCTGGTCGGTGCCCTGGCCCAAGGGGTGGCCCGCTCGCAGCACCAGTCCAGGCGGTGCCAGTTGAGCGCCGAGGTCGAGCAGAAGGTCTGGGCCCAGGCCAAGGAGCAGATCGACCGCGAGGCCGACGCCCGGCTGGGGAGTCTTGCCCGGCGCCTGCAAAGCACGCTCTTCGAGCCGCTGGCCTCCTTGTCGCTGGGACCGGCCATGATCGCCGCGGAGACGACCAACGAGCGCGCCGTCGTGCGCCTCTGCCTGGCCTCGGACGAGCAGTTGGGTGGGCACACGCCGCGCCCGCGGGCTCCCTCCGACAGTCTGGCCAGCGTGCAGGTCCATCAGTCGGCGCTCAATAACGTGGTCGAGCAGCTCCAGTTGGACGGCGCCACGCTCACCCTGCCGGAGCTGCGTCGCCGCGTCGCGGAGCGATTGCACCGGCCCGAATGGCTCGCCGGCGAGACCGACAACGATGACGTGATCGTCGCCTTCGCCCCCAAGGATGCCGTGCAGGTCCTTTGCCGCGACGGACGCGTGATCTTGACCCTGTCCATCGCGCGCCTGGAGAAGGAGCCCCGCGCGTGGGAGGACTTTCAGGTCCGCGTCTCTTATCGGCCGCAGGCCAAGGGCCGCTCCGCCGAGCTGGTCCGCGAGGAAATCATCGAGCTCGTGGGCGAGGACCTCAATAGCCGCTCGCGCATCGCCCTCCAGGGCGTCTTCGCCAAGACCTTCCCTCGCCACCGCCCGCTTCCTCTCGTGCCCGAGCGGATCTGGAAGAACCCTCGCCTGGCGAACCTCAGGGTCACGCAACTGGCGATCGACGACGGCTGGTTCGCCCTGGCCCTCGGACCGTTGCGGTCCGGCGGCGCTCCGGTCAAAGGCAAGGAATCCCAAAGCCCACGGGTTGCAGACCGTGGGCTTTCGACGGACTAAGCCGGAAAAGGTGACAGGCACCTTCTGCCTGAAAGGCCCGAAGGGTGGTCCGCACAGAAGGTGCCTGTCACCTTTTCCGGCCCGTCCTGCCCAACCCTAGCCGACCTTCGGCTACCGCCTTGAGGTCCCTCTCGACCGCCTCCAGGCGAGATGCCAGGTAAGCCCGCGAGGCTTCCACGTCGTGGACCTCCGTCGGGGGCTGATAAGCGAACGTGTAGAACTTCACGATCGGCTCGGTCCCCGACGGGCGCACCGCCACGTAGTTCCCCTCCGTCGCCAGGTCGAACATCACCAGGTCGCCCGTCGGGCCCCGAAGCGGTTTCGGCCGCCCGCCTGCCTCGATCGCGAGGTTGCTCTGATAGTCCCGGACCCGGGCCACCGCCATGCCGCCCAAGCTCTGCGGCGCGTCCTGGCGGAATCGGCTCATCAGGGCCTTCATCCGCTCCATCCCCTCGGCCCCGGGCATCCGGATCGAGAACGCCCGCTCCACGTGGCACCCGTAGCGGCGGAAAAGTCCCTCCAGCTTCTCGTGCAGCGAAGTCCCCTCTGCCTTGGCCCGGGCGGCAATCTCCGCCACAAGCATGGCGGCCACGGCAGCGTCCTTGTCGCGGGCGTGGGCCCCGACCAGAAAGCCGTACGATTCCTCGGCTCCCACGACGAATTTCGCGGGGTCCCGCTCTTCGATCGCTCCCCCAATGTATTTGAACCCGACCAAGAGATCGCCGATGGTCTGGACCCCGTGGGCCTCGGCGATCCGTCGCATCAGCTCCGTGGTCACGAGCGTCTTGACGATGTAGTGCTCCGGCGTCAGGGTTCCCGCCCGCTTGCCGGCCTCCAAGAGGTAGTCGGCCAGCAGGGACCCGATCTGATTGCCCGTGAGCGTGGCCCAGGAGGCGTCCGGACGGAGCGTCTTCGGGGCCGCACAGCCCAGCCGGTCGCAATCCGGATCGGTGGCCAGGATCAGGTCGGCCCCGGTCTGCCGCGCCCGTTGGATCATCGCATCAAACACGGCCGGCCGCTCGGGGTTGGCAATGTGATCCGGGACATTGGTGAAATCGGGATCGGGCGCGGCGTGCGGGCCGAAGACCTCGACGCCCTTGAAGCCTGCTGCGGCCAGCGCGGGACAGACTGCCGAGGCCCCGACCCCGTGCAGCGGCGAGTAGATGATCTTCAGGTCCCGCGGCCCGGGACGGCTCTGGGCGGCCACCGCGGCAATGAAGGCGGCGTCCACTTCGTCCTGACAGTAGACGATCTGTCCGGACTTGAGCCCGTCCTGGAACGGAATCCTCCGGATCTGCGTGACGGCCATCACGCGGTCGATCACCCCCCGGTCGTGCGGCGGGAGCAATTGGCCCCCGGTACACCAATACGCCTTGACCGCGTTGTCGCTGGGCGGATTGTGACTGGCCGT
>CAYGZI010000500.1:0-4854 GCA_964354245.1 uncultured Planctomycetaceae bacterium | reverse complement strand
GCCGGAGAGGAGCTTTAGCGTGGTGGTCTTTCCGGCGCCGTTCGGGCCGAGAAAGGCGACGAACTCGCCCTGCTCGACCGCCAGGTCGATGGCGCGCACGGCTTCGATGTTTCGATACCGGCGGCGAAACAACCCGGCGATGGAGGCCCCAAGCCCCTCTTTCTTCTGATATACGCGATAGGACTTTGCGAGTCCTTCGATCTCGATGACGGCCATGACCAGTGATTATACGGCCCACTCTGAGCGGGGGGAAGGACGCGGGGAAGGGATGAGGGATGAAGGATGAGGGATGAGGGATGAGGGATGAAAAAGCGGAAGGCGGACGCGGACCAGAGGAAACCGATTCCCGCCTCGACTCTGGACTCTCGACTCTGGACTCTGGACTCTGGACTCTGGACTCTCCACTCTCCGCTTTCCGCTTTCCGCTCTGACGGATATAATCGCCGCACGGGCCGGCGGGTGTCGGGCCGTGAGACAAAGCATGATCCGGCAAGGAGATACGGCTACGCCAGAGATACGCGTCGGGATCGGCCACGACACGCACCGGCTGGAGCCGGGCGGGCCCTTGCGGTTGGGCGGGATCGACATTCCCCACGACCGCCGGGCCATCGGTCACAGCGATGCCGACGTGCTGCTGCACGCCCTGACCGATGCCCTCTTGGGGGCGGCCGCCTTGGGCGACATCGGGGAGATGTTCCCCGACACCGACCCGGCCAACCGCGGACGCGACTCGGCCGGGATGCTCCGTGCCGCGCGCGACCGGGTCGTCGAGGCGGGCTGGGAGATCGTCAACGCGGATTGCATCGTCTTTGCCCAGCGCCCCAAGCTCCAGCCCTATAAAGAGGCGATTCGCACGGCGCTGGCCGGCGTTCTGCGGATCGACGCCAGCCGCGTGGGACTCAAAGCGAAGACCGGCGAGAAGCTCGGCTCGATCGGGCGCGAAGAGGCGATCGCCGCCCAGTGCGTTGTCTTGCTCGTCGAACACGGAGGGGAGCCAAAGGCATGATTCGAGTCTACAACACCCTTTCCAAGTCCAAGGAACCCTTCGAGACCGTCCAGCCCGGCAAGGTGGGGATCTATCTCTGCGGGCCGACGGTCTATAAGCCGAGCCACATCGGCCACATGGTCGGCCCCGTGATCTTCGACACGATCAAGCGCTACCTGGCCTATAGCGGCTACCAGGTGACGCTGGTGATCAACGTGACCGACGTGGACGACAAACTGATCAACGAATCCAGCGCCCGCGGCATCCCCATGGCCCAGTTGGCCGAGGAGATGACGGCCGACTACATGCGCAATATCGAGGCCCTGCAAGTCGAAACGGTGGACCAGTTTCCCAAGGCCACGGAGCACATCCAGAACATCGTCGAGTTCACGGCCGATCTGGAGCGCAAGGGCTATGCCTACGAGTCGGACGGGGACGTCTACTTCGAGGTAAGCAAGTTCCCCGAGTACGGCAAGCTGAGCCACCGCACGCTGGAGTCCATGATCGGCGAGGGCGGCACCACGGCGGAGCGCAAGCGGTCGGCGGCCGACTTCGCCCTCTGGAAACGGGCCAAGCCCGGCGAGCCGTCCTGGCCGAGCCCCTGGGGCCCGGGACGGCCCGGCTGGCACATCGAATGCTCGGTGATGAGCGGGCGGCTGCTGGGCGAGACGTTCGACATCCACGGCGGCGGGCTCGATCTGGTCTTTCCCCACCACGAGAACGAAGTCGCCCAGAGCGAGTCGCGCCACGGAAAGCCCATGGCCCGCTACTGGATGCACAACGGCCTGATGCAAGCCTCGAGCGAAGTGGGCAAGGTGGGCGGGCGCCAAACCCGGGCCGTCGAAGGGGACATCCGGTCGCAAGACGCGGGCAAGATCAGCAAGTCGCGCGGGTCCAGCCCGTTCCGCGAGATGCTGGCCGATTTCGAGCCCGAGACGATCCGCTTCTTCCTCCTCTCGACGCACTACCGGCGCCCGATCGACTTTAGCGAAGAGCGGATCCGCGAGGTCGGCACGGGGCTGGCCACGTTCTACCGCTTCTTTAAGCGGTACGAGCGGCTCGCGGGGAAGAGCTTCTACGCCATCGACGCGCCGGCGAGGCGCGCCGATGGAGACTTCCGGCCGGGCGACGACCCGGTGCTTGCCGCGGTCGCCGAGCTGCGCCAGCGGTTCCTGGAGGCCATGGACGACGATTTCAACACGGGCGGGGCGATCGGCGTGCTCTTCGACCTCTTGCGCCGGCTGAACAAGCTTGTGGACGACGAGAAGATGGAGGAAGGCAAGCCGGCGCACGACCATCGGGCCGATGGTGCCCGGCTTGCCGTGCTGGAGCAAGCGGCCCGGACGCTCCGCGAACTGGCGGGCACGCTGGGACTGTTCCGCCGGCCGCCCAGCCAAACCAAGCCGGGCGCAGGCGAGGACGCCCTCGTGGGCAAGCTCATGGACCTGTTGATCGAGGTCCGCGCGGATGCCCGCAAGGCCAAGAACTTCGCCGCGGCCGACAAGATCCGCCAGCGGCTGGGGGAGCTGGGCGTGGTGCTGGAGGACCGGGCGGGAGGGACGGAGTGGACGAAGAAAGGATGAAGGATGAGGGATGAAGGATGAAAAAGGGCCAAGAGGACGTTAAACCGCAGGAGCAAGCGTTGAAGGATCAGCCTTCATCCGTCATCCCTCATCCTTCATCCTTTCCCCATCGCATCCTCGGCATCGACCCCGGGCTGGGCGTGACCGGATACGGGGTGGTGGAGCGGGTCGGCGCGAAGCTGCGGGTTTGCGAGGCCGGCGTGGTCCGCGCCCCTGCACGCGGCCCGATCAGCCGGCGCCTGGCGGCGATCTACGAGGGCGTCCGAGACGTGATCGCGGCCCTGAAGCCAATGGTCATGGCCCTGGAGGAACTCTACTCCCATTACCAGCGGCCACGCACCGCCATCCTCATGGGCCATGCCCGGGGCGTGATCTGCCTGGCCGGGGCGCAGGCCGGGATACCCGTGGTCCACTACTCGGCCACGCAAGTGAAGCGGATACTGACGGGTTCGGGCCGGGCCCCCAAGTCGCAGGTGCAGCAGGCGATTCAGCGGGAGCTGGGCCTGGACCGGCTGCCGGAGCCGCCGGACGTGGCCGATGCCCTGGCGATTGCGCTGTGCCATTACTATCTTAAGGACAAGCCGAGCCGGGTGGCGGGTGACGGGTGGCGGGTGGCGGGAGACAGAAGACAGGAGACGAGGAAGAAGAAACCGCGGAGGCGCGGAGACGCAGAGACGAAAGAAGACAGACGAATGGGAAGCTAGAGGCTCTCAACGAACCGAAGGAACTCTTCCTTGATTACCAAGATTACCGGCCAACTGGCCGGGCTGAGCGAAGACGACCTGACGCTCAAGGTCGGGCCGCTGGAGTACCAGGTGCTGATCCCCGAGTTCACGCGGCGCCAGTTGCAGCGCCAGATCGGGAGCGAAATCGTCCTGCACACGATCGAATACCTCGAAGGCAGCTCGATGCAAGGGCGCATGACGCCCCGGCTGGTCGGCTTCCTGAGCGAGATCGAGCGGGAGTTCTTCGACCTCTTTTGCGAAGTGGACGGGGTGGGGACGCGCAAGGCCCTGCGGGCCATGGTCCGGCCGGTCAAGGAGGTCGCGACCGCGATCGAGGAGCAGGACACGAAGGCCCTCTGCGGGCTGCCGGGCGTGGGGCCGGCGTTGGCCGAGCGGATCGTAGCCAAGCTGCGGCGCAAGGTCCCCAAGTTTGCCCTGATGGTGACCAAGGAGGAGCCGCACGAGGCGGAGGTCGCCCCCGACGTGGTCTCCGAGGCGTTCCAGCTCCTCTGCCGGCTGGGACACTCGGAGAGCGACGCGCGGCGCCTGTTGGACGCCGCCCTGGCGGCCAAGAAGAAATACGCCGACGTGCAAAGCCTGCTCCAGGCGATTTATCAAGGCAGTAGGCAGTAGGCAGTGGGCAGTAGGCAGTAGGCAGTAGGCAGTAGGCAGTAGGCAGAGGGCAGTAGGCAGAGGGCAGACGGCAGAGGGCAGAGGGCAGACGGCAGAGGGCAGACGGCAGAGGGCAGTGTCGGCGGGCGGCGCGTTTCATGCTATATTGGGGGGCCGAATTGAACTGCGTCCTACGAGAACCTCTTTCCTTACTGCCTGCTGCCGTCTGCCCTCTGCCTACTGCTGCTAATGTCCCGCGAGCCGATCCTCACCCGACCGCCCGAGCCTGACGACGAAGACCGCGACCTCCGCCCGCAGCGCATGCACGACATGGTCGGCCAACGGGAGGTCTACGAGCGGCTCTTGATCGCCGTGGACGCGGCCACCAAACGGAGCGAGCCGCTGGGACACATCCTGTTCGACGGTCCGCCGGGCCTGGGCAAGACGACCTTTGCGATGTGCCTGCCCCGGGAACTGGGCGTCGGCCTGCAAATCGCCAGCGGCGCGACCCTGAAGGCCCCCAAGGACCTCATCCCCTATCTCACCAACGCCGAGGAGCGGTCGGTCCTGTTTATCGACGAGATACACCGGATGCAGAAGGCCGTCGAGGAGTTTCTCTATCCGGCCATGGAGGACTTCCGCATCGACTTGACGCTCGGCGAGGGGATCAACGCCCGCACCTTGAACATGCCGCTGCGGCCCTTCACGCTGATTGGGGCGACGACGCGGACCGGGCTGCTCTCGGCCCCGTTGCGCGACCGGTTCCAGATGCGCGAGCACCTGGATTTCTACACGGTCGAGGAGTTGGCGGAGATTGTGCGGCGCAACGCGGGAAAGCTGCGGGTGGAGATAGCAGGCGCGGCGGCCAGCGAAAGACCCCCGCCGAGTACGGCGGGGTACGCGCGCAACAAAGCCGCGCGCGAAATAAGAACCCAACCCTGCGAGTACG
>CAYGZI010000499.1:0-4867 GCA_964354245.1 uncultured Planctomycetaceae bacterium | reverse complement strand
CGTCGGTCGGGATCGCGTACAGCCACCTCGAGACCCATCAGACGATCAACCCGTCCGTGGACCCGGCCACACAGACGATCTTCCCCCTGGTGATCGACCCGACGCAGGTGATCCCGGGCAGCACGTACGACACGGCGTTCGGGAGTCAAGACGTCGATTTCCGGATCGTGGACGCGGACTTCCGCCACGTGTTCCGTGCCACCGACCGGTATGCCCTGAGCTACTTGGTCGGGGCCCGCTACCTCCACCTCCGGCAGGACTTCGCCGCGAGCTTCTTCGCCCCGGCCGCGGCGGACGACCAAAACGTGTTCACCAGGATCCGGTTCGACGGCGGGGGCATCCGACTCGGGCTGGAGGGGGAGCGCCATGCGGCCAATAGTTGCCTGATGGTTTACGGCAAAGCGGCGGCCAGCTTCGTGGCCGGAGATTTCCGCGCCGCCTACCTCGAAGCGCAGCCGGATCAGTTTCCCAGCGTGGATACCAGTTGGAAGGCCGGACGCGTGATCTCCATGCTCGACCTGGAGCTCGGGGGCGGTTGGGCCAGCCCGGACGGCAACTTCCGCGTCACCGCGGGTTACATGCTGAGCGGCTGGTTCAACGTAGTGAAGACCAGCGAGTGGATCCGCGCGGTCCAGGCCAACAATTACACCGGGTTGGGCGACGCGATCGGCTTCGACGGCCTGGTTCTGCGGACCGAGTTCCGCTTCTAACGTCGCGCCGGGCTTGTCGTGCCAGAATGGGCGTCAAAGCCCAGGGGTTGCAGCCCCTGGGCTTTTTTGTCAAGATGCGGGTTCTCGAAGGAGACAAGCTGTGCCGAGCGAAGATCGGCCGTTGCGGATCATCTCCAGCGTGGCCCCGATCCGGATTGCGGATTTCGGAGGTTGGACCGACACCTGGTTTGCCGAGTACGGCCGGGTCTTGAACATCGCGGTCTACCCGTGCGCGGAAGTCCAAATCCGCGCGTTCCGCAGGCAGGGCGACCGTGCGCCGGTGACGATCTACGCGGAGAACTACGGCGAGCGGTTTACGCTGGAGCACGTGGGCGGGACGTACGACCGGCATCCGCTCCTCGAAGCCGCCATCGACTTCATGGGCGTTCCCCACGACCTTGGACTGGAGATCGACATCTTCAGCGAGGCCCCGGTGGGATGCTCGACCGGCACCAGCGCCTCGGTGAGCGTGGCGCTGATCGGGGCCCTGGATTTCCTCAGCCCCGGCCGGCTCACCCCGCACGAGGTGGCCCGGGCGGCCCACAAAATCGAGACCGAGCTGCTGCACCAGCAGTGCGGCGTTCAGGACCAGTTGGCCTCGGCCTACGGCGGGATCAACCTCATCGAAATCCTCGACTACCCGCACTCGATCGTGAGCCCGCTGCACTTGCCGGAGACGGTCTTGTGGGAGTTGGAGCAACGGCTGTCGCTGATCTTCTTGGGCCAGGCCCACAGTTCCTCGAAGGTCCACCAGGCGGTGATTGCCGAGTTGGAGGATGCCGGCCCGGAGGCGGCCAAGCTGCAGCCGCTGCGGGAGACGCCGCTCTTGGCGCGGGACGCCCTCTACGCCGGGGATTTTGCGGCCCTCGGCGCGGCCATGATCGAAAACACCGAGGCCCAGGCCGATCTCCACGCCGCCCTGGTCAGCCCGCGCCATCAAGCGGTCATCGACGTCGCGCGGCGCTACGGGGCCTTGGGCTGGAAGGTCAACGGGGCCGGCGGCGACGGCGGGTCGGTCACGATCCTCGGCACTCCCAAGGCCGCGGCCAAGCGCGAGATGCTCCGCGAGATCCTCAATGCCGTGCCCGGAACGCAGAACATCCCCATCTACCTGAGCCCAATGGGGCTCCGCGTCTGGGAATCGCCCCTGGATTGACTCCTCGATCTCCTGCATCGTGGGCATGGCTGAGGTGGGTCTCATGGCAAAGAGTCTATCGGAACCGGGTGCTGTTCTGCAATGCGACTGGTCACCCGCGGCAGGGTACATTGTCCGCCTGACGCCCGTGTGACGCCCCTGATAGCTGAAGGCTGAGAGCCGAAGGCCACATCAGGCTACAACGCCGGCCCCCGCGAGAGGTAGTGTCACCGACTGGGCGACGCGGCGACGCGGCGTCTGCACCGAACTCACCTTGCCGCAAGTCCCCGCTTCGGGTATTTGTACGCGGCCAAAAAACTCCGGAATCGGCCTGCGCTCCGCTGCAACCGTCTTCTCGGGGGTGCCGGCTCGTCACTTCGGGGCACACAGGCCGCGTCCGGTTTCCCCTCACGGGCCCGTCTCAACACCTCGGAAAGCCCTCTCATGACCTCAGAAACGGCCTCGCAGGCCGGTGCGCGAACCTCGATGGCCGGCGTGCGTAACGGATCGCACTCTTCCGCCCCGGTCTGGCTGGCGGTCTTGTGCGCTACCATTATCCTGGGGAGACCGCTCGTCTTTGGGCAGGGTCCGTCCCAGCCGCCTGCCGTAGAGCCGGTCGTCGAGTTGCGGATCGAGGGAAACGAGCGATTCCCGGTGGAGAAGATCGTGCGCTCGATCCACACCCGGGCCGGCCGGGTTTATGACCCTGAGGTCGTCGAGGAGGACGTGCGCCGGCTGCTTCAGACGCGGATGTTCGTGGACGTGCAGCCCGCGACGCAGCGGGTCGCCGGGGGGCGCGTGGTCATTTTTCGGGTCCGGGAGCGCCGCGCCCTGGAGTACGTCAAGTTCGTGGGCTGCCAGCAGATCAACCGCAAGGTGCTAGCCAAAGAGGCGGAGCTGAAGGTGGGCGATCCCTTCGACCGCTACGCCGCCGCCGATGGCCGCCGCAAGCTCCAGGAGTTCTACCATTCCAAAGGCTTCCCCAAGGTCCACATCACCGTCGTCGATGGCGAGAAGGAAGGGGACCGCGGGATCGTTTACGAGATCAACGAGGGTCCCAAGGCACGCCACCTCTGGACCGGCTTCCGCTTCAACGCCTTCGCCAGCGACGCTCACCTGCGCACGCTCATCAAGTCCAAGCCGCTGATGATCGGGGGGGCCCTTCCGATCTGGCTCTTCGGCGGCAACGTCGACCTGAAGCAGATCGAGGAGGATAAGAACCGTCTGGAGGCCTACTATCACTCGATGGGTTTCTTCCGCGCCAAAGTGGGGCGCGAGCTGGAGTACAACGACGCCGGCAACTGGCTCTACGTGACCTACGTTATCAACGAAGGTCCCCGCTTCCAGATCCGCAACGTCTCCGTGCTCGGAAACAGCAAGTTTGCCACCGAAGAGCTGACCAAGGACCTGAAGCTCAAGCGGGGCAAGTTCTTCAACCAGAACGAGATGCTCGCCGACCAGCTCGCCATGCAGGACATCTACGGCGGCGACGGATACGTCTTCGCCGACGTCACCCCCAACCCGCGGTTCCTCGAGGAGGCGGGCCAGCTCGACGTGGTGTACCGCGTCGTCGAGGGCGGGCGCTACCGGGTCGGCAAGATCAACGTGCGGATCGACGGCGACTATCCCCACACGCGCGAGACGACCGTCCGCAACCGCCTCTCCTTGCGCCCGGGCGACATCGTGGACCTCCGCGAGCTGCGTGCCAGCGAGCGGCGCTTGCGGGCGTCGCAGCTCTTTGCCGTGGACCCGCTCCGCAACGTCTATCCCCGGATCAGCTTCACGCGGCCGCCCCGGGAGCGGCGCGAGGACGAGAGCGAGCTGGCCGACCAGCCGAGGCCCCGCGGCACCTACCGCGGGCAGAGCCCCGATCCGCGGCCCTACGAGGCATATCGCCCGGCCGGTTGGGGAACCGCGCCGGAGGAGCCGATCGTCGACGTGGACGTGACCGTCGAAGGATCGCTGAATCCCGACTATGACTGGCCGGACGACTTGCCCGCCGAGCCGGTCATCCGCGGCCAGAGTCCGGACGGCGACGTCGACCGGACTGCCGGCCCGCGGCAGCCGGGCGCATGGAACCCGACCCTGGCGCCGGTCGATGATCGCCCGCCGGAGCCTTTGCCGGCCACGGGCGATGGATCGGCGAGGGCCCGAGGCAACCTGCGGTGGCTTGCGGCGGACGCACGGCAAGCGCCGGCCGGGCCGCCGACTGCGCAAAGGATGGATTCCGGGATGGAAAGCCGGCAGCGAGGGCCATCGGATCGCGTCGCACCGGCAGGCTACTTCACGGCGGCCGATTCCCGCGATCGCACGGTCTATCGGGGCCAGAGCGGGACCTACGACGGCAACGAAGGCTATGCCACCCCGGTGCTCAGCGGACCAGGGCCCAGCGGGCCGGGGTTTCAGGCCCCGCAGCCGGGTCCGGACATTGGACCGCCATCGCGTCCGGCCGGCCCGTTGCAGCCCATGCGGCCGCAGTACACTCCGCGGCCCGAGGGCGAGCCGGTGCGCCAGCCGCTCTGGTCCGGAGGCCAGGCGACTATCAACGATGCCTTGCCGCTCTTGGGCACCACTCCAAACGAAGAGCCCGCGATGCTCCTCCCCCTGGAGTCGATCCTGGAGGAGACCACGACCGGCCGGTTCATTTTCAGCGTGGGTGTGAACTCCGACCTCGGGCTGTTGGGCTCGGTGGTCGTCGACGAGCAGAACTTCGACTGGACCCGCTTGCCGCAAAGCTGGGACGACGTGCTCAACGGCAAGGCCTTCCGCGGGGCCGGACAGCGGTTCCGCTTGGAGGCCATGCCGGGCACGCAGTTGCAGCGATATGCCGTGAGCTTCACCGAGCCGTATCTGTTTGACGGGCCGACGAGTCTCGGGCTGAGCGCCTATTACTTCGACCGCCGGTACGTCGAGTGGACGGAGCGGCACCTCGGGGGCCGGGTCGCCTTGGGCCGCCAGCTCCTTCCCGACCTCTCGGCCACCATCTCCTACGGACCATCGGACGTGCGCATCAGCAATCCCA
>CAYGZI010000498.1:0-4875 GCA_964354245.1 uncultured Planctomycetaceae bacterium | reverse complement strand
CGCCCCCCATCACCCCCCACCCGTCACCCGCCACCCGTCACCCGCCATCCGTCACCCGACACCCGTCACCCCGTCACCCGTCACCCGCCACCCGTCCGCTCCAGCCCGCCCGACTCCTCAAACAGAGTGAGTGCCTGTCGCACTGGGGCAACGTCGTGGACGCGCAGGACATGGACGCGCTGTCTCGCAAGGGCCAAAGCGACCCCGATCGTGCCGGCGGTGAGATCGACCTCCTCCGGGCCGACACGGCCCGGCTCTGACAGAATCTTACGGATGAAGCTCTTGCGCGAGGGGCCGACCAGGACCGGACATCCCAACTCGTGGAGCTGCCATGCGTTGCTCAACAGGGCGAGATTGTGCTGGACCCTCTTGCCGAAGCCGATGCCGGGGTCCAGCGCGATGCGGTCTGGGGAGACTCCGGCCGCCGTCAAGACATCGCGACGCCCCCGGAGAAACGCAATGACCTCGCGCACCACATTGGCGTAGGTCGGACTGGCCTGCATGGTCCGCGGCGTGCCCTGCATGTGCATTACGCACACGCCCGCCCCCGACTGGACCACGACTTCCAGCATCTCCGGATCGCCGCGAAGGGCCGTCACGTCGTTGACGACTTGGGCCCCGGCCGCAATCGCCTCCCGGGCAACCACCGCCTTGGATGTATCGACGGACACTGGGATCGCGGCCTGTTGGCACAAGCCGGCAATCACCGGGATCACGCGGCGGAGTTCCTCTTGCGCGTCCACCGGGGCGGCGCCCGGCCGGGTGCTTTCGCCGCCCACGTCCAGGATGTCGGCCCCCTCGGCCGCCAAACGCAGGCCGTGGGCGATGGCAGCGGCAGGGTCCAGATACAGGCCGCCGTCGGAAAAACTGTCCGGGGTGACGTTGACGACGCCCATCAGGAGCGGCAGGCTGCCGAAGTGGAACGTCTGGTTTCGCAATGTCCAATGGTCCGGCATCGGAGTAGGTTATGCTTCAGCATAACACGCCATTACTTGCCGCTCCGGCAAGAAATCCGAAATCCGAAGCTCGAAATCCGAAACAAATTCCAATGACCGAGAACGCAAATCCAAAACGCGCAACCAACGGTTTGGTGCATTCGTATTTGGGACTTTGGATTTGTTTCGGATTTCGTGTTTCGGTTTTCGTGCTTCCCTTCTACCACGGCGATTCCATCATGCCGACGATCTGCTGGGCCAGCCGGTGGATGGCCTGCTGGTGGGCGGTGGCAATCGAGCTGCCGGCCTCGGGAGTGGCCGTGGCGGTTTCGCCGATCGTGACCAGCTCGGGCGGGAGCGGGATCGGGCTGGATTGGCGAATCAGGTTGTCCTGGCGGTCCAGCCACCGGACCTGAACCTGCAAACTCACCTCGACCTGGCGGGGCAAGTCGAACCGGTTCTCCACGATCACCCGCTTGGTCTCCCCGGTGATCCTTCCGGAGAGGACGCTGTCGGCCTGGACCGCGTCGCCCACGACTTTGTACGGCGTCTTCTCTTCGATCTCCTTAATCACCGCCTCAGTGAGGCGCTCGCCGAGGTGCGGACGGAAGCTGTTGGACTCGAACACGGGCACGTAGACCGTGCGGATGTGCGAAGGGTACAGCGAGGTGTTGCCGACCTGGTAGCCGGCGCATCCGGCCAGGCAAAGGCTCACCAGCGCGGGCAACCATACCCACCGCACAAGATGGGGGAGAGCGAGGAATGACGAATGTCGAATGACGAAAGAATCTCGAATGACGAAGCACGAAACGGCGCTGCACGCCCGTCCCTTCGTGCTTTGTGCTTCGTCATTCCTTCGACATTCGACATTCGTCATTGGGATTTCCCGATTACCTCCTGCGTTTCTTCGACTCGAACACGTAAGTCAGCCACTTGAAGCGGTTGGGTGGCTCGGCAGGCAGGTCTTTGATCTCCTCCAGGCGCCGGCGCGCCGCTTCGGCGGTCTGGGTTTGGGGGTACTGGTCGATCACCGACTGGTAATAGATCCTCGCGGCGCCGTAGTAGGCGTTCTTATCGTAGTATCGGGCGGTCGCCCAGTCGCGAGCGGCCATTTCCTCGACCAGCCGGTTCTTGGTGTCGATCACGCGGTCGCGCTCGGGCCCCAGCGCCGGGCCGAAACGCAGCAGCGTCTGGTCGGCGACTTCGGCCGCTTCTTTCAAGGGCGTGCCGTCGTACACCGGGCCTTGGTAGACGTGCTGCTTGGCCTCCAAGGCCAACAGGTGGGCCCGGAGCTGGTGCTCGCTCTTCGGATAATCCTTGCGGAGCGTGTCGTAGAACCGGGACGATTCCTCGAAACGGCCGCGGAGGAAGTTGGCGTTGGCGGTGGCCATCACGGCGTCGTCGGCCAGGGGCCCGCCGGGGTCGTTCATGCGCACGTGCCCGTAGGCCTTCAGGGCGTTGCCCCACGTGTCGAAAAGCGGCCGGGTCTTGTCGGTGAAATTGGGGACGATCGTCCACTGGGAGTCGACTTTGTCCAGTTGCTCCCAGTAGCGGCCGACGGCAAACTCGCGCGCGGCCGCCCGGTCCACGTGCCGCGAGAACTCGTACTTCTTCAGCAGTCTCTCGTAAGCCTCGTGGGCCTTGGGGTAGCGGTCGGCGAAGAAGTAGGATTCCCCGAGCAGGAACAGGGAGTCTTCCTCCAGGACGCTGTCGGGCCAGCGGTCGGCGGCGACGGCGAACTTCGCGGCCGCCTCGTCGTAACGCTTTTCGCGGAACAGCCCCTTGCCTTCCTCAAACGCCTTGCGCCCCACTTCCTCGCTCGGCCCGTAGCCGGCCCACGACTTGGCCGACTTGTACGCACCCGTGATCCACGTGGCCGGATCGTAGGGCGAGTCTTCCTCCTTCTTCTTGTCGGAGCGGATCCTGGCTCGGCTCTTGCCCGTGGCTGCGGCGAGGGTCTCCTCGGGCGTGGGGCCGGGAGAGACCGGCTCGATGGCCGTAGCCTGCCGGACGTCCGGGTCGTAGAAGCGGCCGGCGTCCTGGCGCGATGGGACGCCCGCGGTCAGGTCCGCGCCGCCCGCGGTCTTGTCCTCCCCGGCGAGGCTGCGGCAGCCCGCACAGGCCGCCGCCAGACCGGCCGCTAAGACGAGGGCTTGGATTCCACGGACGGACATTTGGGACGTCCTTGTCACTGCCAACGGACGCTTGAACTTGAAAGGTTTACCCGGAGAAACGATTGGAGATTGAAAATTGCAAATTGAAAATCGCAAATTGACAACTACACGTATCGAGCCTGCCAATCTTCAATTTGCATTTTTCAATTTCCAATTTTCAATTTCCAATTCTCGACTGCCCTCATGTTCCTCGGCGTCCTGGAATCACGCACCCGTATCTTGCCGCCGACCTCAAGCTCATCGCACCAGCGCCCCGAGGTACTCGTGCAATCGGGGCTTCCGGCCCAAGAGACTGTAAAGGTAGTGGTTCAACACGCCGCGGAGTTCCCCGCGAGTACGGGGATCAACCTCCATGCGGCGCCAAATCCGGCCTTCCGGCTCCGCCAATTGGGCCATGATCCGCAGCACTCCCACGCTGACCGACGCCACCTGCCTCTTGCCCTCCCGACACTGGCTGCAAAGGACCCCTCCATCCAACTGCCCAAAGGCCACGCGCCCGGCCATCGGTACCGGGTTTCCGCAATCCACGCAGGTCTCCAAGGACGGCAAGTGCCCCACCAGGCGCAGCCCGCAAAGCTCAAACCGCAGGATTCGGTTGGCCACGGGCTCTCCGGCAGCCAGGCCCGCCAGGGTTTCGTCGGCCAGGTCGAACAACTCCGGATGAGGGTCGTACTGGTCGGTCAGCTCGCTGAGCAGTTCCGCGACGTAGTACCCGGCGTAAAGACCGCCAAGGTCGCGGCCGGGGATGCGGAACCGCCGCTGGAGTTTGGCCTCGGTCAACAGGTCGAGCGCTTCGGACGATTTGCGGAGGAAGACTATTCGACAGAGGGCCAACAGGTCAAGAGCAGACTCAAAAGGGCCTTTGAGTCTTTTGCCCCCCTTAGCCAAACCTTGTATCTTGCCGAATTCGCGGGTGAAGAGCGTCAGCACCAGGCTGCTTTCGGAGAACTCGATCACCCTCAGGACAATCGCTGAGGCTTTTTCGGCAGGCATGATGGGTCGGGTCCCTCAGCCGCGAGAATCCGCCATTAGGGCGTCCACCGTAAGTGAGCGTCAAACCGATCTACTCCAATACCGCAAACGTCAAATGGGGGCATCTGATGCCGGCCATAAGAGGGTGCTGCGACCAGCAGCCGTCATCAGCCGGCAAACATAGCACCGATGCCGGAATCCGGCCAGTGCCCAAGTCCAGCCGCACAGCGATTGCCCGATCGCCGGGGCCAACGCACCGCGGGCTGCCGGGATGGTAGAATAGCCGGGAGGAGGATTCCGCGATGACAGTTGCGCAACAGAACGAAGTCCAGGACATCTGGGGGAAAGTGAAGGCATGGCCGCAGCCGATGCGCGTCTCGCTCGCTTCGAAGATTCTGCAATCGATTGAGGCGGAGCAGACGCGGCCGAAGAAGACGCTTGCCGATTTGATCGGCCTCTGGTCGGACATGCCGTCGCCGACCGACGAGGACGTGGAGCGGATTCTTGACGAAGAGCGCATGAGGAAGTACGGATGATGCGGGTGCCGTAGTGACTCGCAACCCGGCCGACTTTGCCGCGTGTCCACTGCCGGTGCTGACTCCGCAGCAGCTCCTTGCCAAGCTATCCCAGGTTGTCTGAGGGACAGGACCGTTTTCTCCCGGCTTGGCGCAACTTCGTGCCAACCTCCAGCTTGGGAATAGCCGGCCTGGGAAGCCTGTGGATCGCACTCTTCACTTTTCAGTAAGCGTTCACGGCCCTTGGGGCAACAAGGAGGGGAATGACTGGTGGGTGAA
>CAYGZI010000497.1:0-4881 GCA_964354245.1 uncultured Planctomycetaceae bacterium | reverse complement strand
CCTTCATCCCTCATCCTTTTCCCTAGCCCTTCGCCCCTGACGCTTCGTACAATTCCAACATGGACACCATCTATTTGGACCACAACGCGACCACGCCCATGCGGCCGGAAGTGATTGAGGCCGTGGCCGCCTGTTGGCGGGCGGGTCACGCCAACCCCGCGAGCCAGCATCAACCTGGTCAGAAGGCGCGGCGATTGCTGGAGCAGGCCCGGGAGCAGGTCGCTGCGATCCTCGGGGCCGATCTGTCGGGTCCCAAGGCCGACCGGCTGATCTTCACCAGCGGCGGCACTGAGGCCAACAACCTGGCCGTGCTCGGCATCGCGCGCGCAGCCCGAGGCGAGCAGCCCGGCCAGATCATCGTCTCCGCGATCGAACACCCCAGCGTGCTGGAACCTGCGATGCACCTGATGGAGGAGGGGTGGCGCGTGGACAGCCTGGGCGTCACCTCCGACGGCGTGGTGCGCGTGGAGGCGCTGGCCCCGCTCTTGACCCCCCAGACGCGCCTGGCCAGCGTGATGCTGGGCAATCACGAGACGGGCGTGCTCCAGGCGGTCGCCGAGCTGGCGGCGGCCTGCAACGGGCGCGGCGTGCCGCTGCACACCGACGCGGTCCAAGTGGCCGGCAAGCTGCCGGTCGATTTCCGCGGCCTGGGCGTCGCGGCGATGAGTGTGGCCGCCCACAAGTTCCAGGGGCCCTTAGGCATCGGCGCCCTGCTAGTGCGTCACGACGTGGCTATCCGGGCGCTCCAGATGGGCGGACATCAACAGGGCGGCGTCCGACCCGGTACGGAATCCGTGGCCCTGGCAGTCGGCGTGGCCACGGCACTGGAACTTTGGCATCGTGATCGCGAGGCCCTCGCCCGACGTTTGCAGGCCCTTCGGGACCGCTTCGAAATGGGGCTGCGGGCGGGCTACCCCGAACTGGTGGTCAACGGCGGGGCTGCCCTGCGGCTTCCGCAGACGAGCAACGTGGCACTGCCGGGGTTGGACGGTCAGATCCTGCTGGTGGCATTGGACACGGCGGGGGTCGCCTGCTCGGTAGGGGCGGCCTGTTCGAGTGGTTCCACAGAGTTGTCGCCCACCCTCCGGGCAATGGGGCTTCCGAAGTCGATCATCGCGTCGTCGCTCCGATTCAGCCTCGGTGCTGCCACCACTGAGGAAGAGGTCGATGAAGCCGTGCGGCGGGTGCTCCGGGTGGTCCACGAACTTCAGAGTTAATCGCTTTCTCCACCTCGTGTCTTGAGGGGAGAATCGCTAAAATCTATGTCTTCGCGAGACAGGTTGGAAGCCTGTCCTACTTGCTCGGAACACAGGCTGGAAGCCTGTGCTACGGACGGGCTGGGCGGGTTGAGCGCGATAATCTCCAGACGGAGCGCACACGGTGGACGGCATCGTCGTTATCCAGATCCCAGGGCAGGTTGACTCCCCTTGTTTTGGGGGGGGTGACCGGAAGGCCAATCAGCCCCCCTGGGGTGATTTCCTGGTCGGGTCGGAGAACCGCTTGGTACCCGTGGCCGTCGAGGCGATCCTCGAAGCACGCGACCACGGCCCCGGGCCGGTCCTGTTTTTCGGACCTTGCGGCAGCGGCAAGACCCATTTGGCGGCGGGGCTCGTTGCCGCCTACCGGGCCCGGTTCCGCCGCCGGCCCGCCGCGTATATCCCCGCGGTGGATTTCAGCCGCGAGCTGGCCGACGCGATCGAGACCCAGACCACGGACGACTTCCGCCACCGATACCGGCAGGCGTCGCTTTTGGCCATCGACGACGTGGACCGGCTGGCGGGCAAGGAAGCGGCCCAGCGGGAGCTGGCATCGACCCTCGACGCGGCGGCTGAGGCGGGGGGCCACGTGGTCCTCACGTCCTCGGTCCCGCCAGGGCAACTGGCCGGGTTCCTGCCGCAACTGCAAACCCGTTTGATCGAGGGCCTGACCGTCCCCTTGGCGCTCCCCGGCCCGGAAGCGCGGCTGGCGATCGTCAGTCGGCTGGCGGAGCAGCGGGGTCTCCAGCTTGGGGAGCGGGAGGCCAAGGCTTTGGCGATGGGGCTGAGGGCGTCCGTGCGGCGTCTGGCAGGGGCCCTGGCTACGCTCCAGGCCGGGCGCCCCGCAAACGGCACGGTGACCCTGGAGGCTATTGAAGACTATCTGGCGGGACAACACCACCCGGCGCAACCGTCGCTCCGCGACATTGCCGCCACGGTCGCCCGGCACTTTTCGGTGCGCCTGGCGGACCTGCGGAGTCCCTCCCGTCGTCAGGCGGTCGTGGCCGCGCGCGACGTGGCCATGTACCTCGCCCGGACCATAACCGGAAAGAGCTTGAAGCAGATTGGATCGTACTTCAGCGGCCGGGACCACACCACGGTGTCGCACGGCTGCTGCAAGGCCGAGCGGCTCCTGCGCACCGACGGCACCATGCGCCAGGCGGTGGAGCGGCTCCGGGCACAACTCGAGCCGACGTGGACTTAAGATGACGCAAGACAAACCGTGCGGGAAACCTGTCGGCAAGTTGTCGGCGCCTGGCGGCTGCCGGGCCGGCTATCGACGCCGGCATCGAAGCCGCCCGAACATCCGATTCCAGCCAACGGTCCAACGACGGCCGCCCGACAGGGACGCGACGGGTTTTGCCCCCGCGCGGGCACAGGGCCGAGAGGCTGCAAGCGCCGGTGGCGTCAGGGATTCGCCACCGTCCAACCGCCGCTTGCCGACATCGGACCCTGGATCACTACTATTACTTCTGAGTTTCAGAGGATAGAAATAGATACGATGCTGATGTGTTGGAGATTCGAGGGAAATTACAGTCCGCCGGCCGGGTGGTCTTTGCGCTGCCACAGCCCCTAACCCCCAGCCCCTAGCCCCTTCGTCAAGGTAGGTCGTTTTATGAAGCTCAGTTGTGACCGTCAGAAGTTGCTGCACGCCTTTCAGATGGCGGCCGGCGTGGTCCCGGCCCGAAGCCCCAAGCCGATCCTCCAGAACGTCAAGCTGGAGGTGACTGCTGAGACGGCGACCCTCCTGGCCACGGACCTGGAGGTGGGCATCCGGGTCGAGGTGGCCGGGTTTCAGGTCGAGGTGCCCGGCAGTGTGCTCCTGCCGATGAATCGCTTCGGCCCGATCCTTCGCGAGAGCTCGGACGAAAACCTGTACCTGGAGAGCGACGGGGCCAAGACCTGGGTCCGCGGCGACCGCAGCGAATTCCATCTTCCCACGGAGAATCCGGACGAGTTTCCGGAGGTGGTGCGCTTTGAGGAGGAGAAGTACCACCGGGTTCCGGCGAGGTTCTTCCGGGAGATGGTCCGGCGCACCGTCTTCGCCACGGACCCGGAGAGCAGCCGCTATGCCTTGGGGGGCGTGATGATCGAGCTGGGCCCCGAGAAGCTGATCGGCGTGGCAACGGACGGCCGGCGTCTGGCCCGACAGGAGGGACCGGCGAAGGCCGTCGCCGGACACGGAAACCGGGAAAGCACGATCATCCCTGCGCGCTCGATGCAATTGCTGGAGCGGACCCTGGTGGACAGCGAGGAAGAGATTTGTCTGGCGGCGCGGGAGAACGACGTATTGATCAAGACCCCCAAGGTCACGGTCTACACTCGCCTGGTCGAAGGGCGGTTTCCCCGCTGGCGGGACGTGTTTCCGAAGATCGAGTCGATGACCCCGATCGAGATGACCGTGGGGCCGTTTTACGCGGCAGTGCGGCAGGCGGCGATCGTGATCAGCGAGCGGCAGCGCGGCGTCGATTTCCAGTTCGCCGACGGGAAGCTCACGCTGACCGCGCGGAGCGCGGAAATGGGGGAATCCCGCGTCGAGATGCCGATCGCCTACGACGGGAAGCCGCTTGTGGTGATGCTCGATCCCCGCTTCGTCAGCGATTTCCTCAAGGTGCTCGACCTCGACACGACCTTCACCTTCCATCTCCGCGACGCGGAAAGCGCCGTGGTGACGACCACGGGCGACGGCTACAGCTACGTGATCATGCCGCTGTCGAGGGACTAGCCTATGGCCCGAGGCCCGCAACCCATCGGCAGCGTGCTGGCCGACTTGATGGCGCGGACCGGCTTTGCCCGGGTGCAGAGCGCGGCGGCCCTGGAGGCGGCGTGGCGCGAGGCGGCCGGCCCGGCGGCCGAGCGGTTCACTCGCGTGGGAGCCCTGCGGCGCGGGAAACTGGAGGTAACTGTGGCCAATTCCACGTTCGTGCAGGAACTCTGCTTCCAGAAACCGGCCCTGCTCGGGGCCCTGCGCCGGGCGCTGCCCGACCAGACGATCGCGGACCTCCGCTTCCGCGTCGGGCCGCTCGGCTAATGCATCTCCGAGTTATGCTGAAGCATAACCTACGCATCTCTAAGTGAGGCAGCCAACGCATGTCCAACGATTCTGAGCCCAATCCACACCCCGCAGAAGACCGGAAGCCCGACGAGTCCGCCGCTCAGTCCGCCCCTGCAGCCGGCGCCCCGGCCGAGTTTCTGGAGTACCGCAAGGTCGAGTCCGAATACGGCGCCGATCAACTGGAGCACCTCAGCGACCTGGAGCACGTGCGCCAGCGCCCCGCCCTCTACATCGGCGACACGGGCTCCCGCGGCCTGCACCACCTGGCCTACGAAGTCGTGGACAACTCGATCGACGAGACCATGGCCGGCTACGCCCGCGAGATCTCCGTGACCATCAACGCGGACGGCTCGTTGACGGTCGAGGACGACGGCCGGGGCATCCCCGTCGAGACCCACCCCGACCTCGGTTTCTCCACGCTCCAGGGCGTGATGACCGTGCTCAAGTTCGGCGGCAAGTTCAGCAAGGGGGCCTACATGACCTCCGGCGGCCTGCACGGCGTCGGCGTCACCGTGGTCAACTTCCTCTCCGAGTGGTGCGAGGTCGAGGTCCGCCGCGGCGGCCACGTCT
>CAYGZI010000496.1:0-4889 GCA_964354245.1 uncultured Planctomycetaceae bacterium | reverse complement strand
AGGGATGAGGGATGAGGGATGAGGGATGAGGGATGATTGCTGAATGCAGATTGCCCCGTCTACTGTCTACTGTCTACTTCCTCCCGCGAGCAGCCGCGTCTGGATCCAGTAACGGAACCACGCCGCGGCGACGAAGAGCCAGTTGGCCGCGAGGACTAAGAGGACGTATTTGAGTCCGCCCTCGCCGGAGCCGTAGGCGTGCTTGCCGGAGCCGACGCCGTACCAGGTCATCATGATCGCGCTGGCCTCCAGCACGGTCCCTGCCGCAAGTCCGAAGTTGCCGATCCATCCGGTGTGGCGGGCGTGGAGAATGACCATCCAGACCAGGAAGCAGACCAGGGCCCAGACCTCCTTTTGGTCCCACCCCCAATAGCGCCCCCACGCTTTATCGGCCCAAGCGGCGCCCAGGATCGTGCCCACAAACAACAGGATCGCGGCAATCTGCACGACCCTGTAGATGTAGCCCGACAAGGTAGCGCAGGCCTCGGGCGCCCGGCGCACGTCGAAATCCGCCGGGGATTGGAACGCACCCGCGCGCTCGATCGCTTCCCAAACGGCCGGCCCCGCCGGGTTGCCCATTGGATCGCGGTAGCGGCCGAAGAGGTAATAGCCCAGCGAGATGCTCCCCAGGGCCCAGGCCATGGCGCCGGCCCCATAGCTGGCCATGATCGTCGCCACGTGGACGGCCAGCCAGAAACTGTGGCGCAAGATGGGCTGAAGGGTCTTGATGCTCTTGTCGAAGATCGAGACGTGAGTGGCCGCGTAAGCCGCCCCGAAGGCCAGAAAGGCGCCGCACGCGACGAACGCCTTCCGGCCAATCGCCCGGCGCACCGGCTCGGAGAGCCCCTGCTTGGCCAGCACCCGCGGAATCGTGCCGAGCGCGATCGCTCCGGCCAGGATCGCCCGCGGCAGGTAGTACAGCGCCGGCACCAGCAAACCCAGCCCGACCAGCCAAATCGCCAGCTCGCCGATCGTCGGCATGGACGCGCCGATGCCGACGCGCGGCAGGAGCAGCACGACGGGCTCGCCCTCTCCGGGCTCGCCGGCGCCGAAGTAGACCATCGTAAGGGCATAGAACATGCCCACCGCCAGCACTGCCCGAGCGACCGCGGCGAGCGCCCGCGCGGCCGTGCGCCATCCCTTCTGCGCGGAGAAAGGCCGCTGGGGCTGCGGCGGCGGAGTCTCCCAGGTGAAGGGGAGGGCGGTCCATTGCCAGGCGAGGCGCAGTCCGCCGGCCAAGAGCGGCAGCAGCGCAAACCAAAGGCCCAAGACTGCCACCACCAGGGCCATGAAGATCACGGTCTCGAACATCGTGGCCACCGGCGTGTAGACGGTCACCAGGGTCCGCAGCGTGAAACCGTAGACCATCATCGCCAGGGCCGCCGTCAAGACGGCGACTGCCAGCCAGAATGCCGGCCTGCGCAGCGGCCCGATCGCCACAACCGACGCCACAAAGGCCGCCAGACTCAACACCCACGTCCACCCGAACGGATCGAGCCGGTTGTAGTGGACTTCGATCCAAGTGGCGTCCAGGGGTGGGTAAGCCGTGCGGGCCATGAGCCCCTCGTCCCAATTGCGGATGGGCAGTTCTTGGCGCATCGGCTCGATCGATTCGCCCAGGGCGGCCAAAGCCAAAGCAAAGCGGTTCATGGCCTCGGCGAACCGCTGGGGCCGGTCGGGCGCCGCCCGGTCGCGATAGGCCGCGGCGGCCGCCTCGAAGCTCTGTCGCACCTGCTGGAGTTCCTGCGGCGGATAGCCCTTCACCTCTTTGGTGCCCCACAGCAGCGCGGACAGGTCGAGCCACGGGGAGAGCTCGCGGTCCGGGTCGCGCTTGCGCTCCAGCGCCGCGGGATTCATCGCCGGGATCACGGCCAGGGCGTAGCGATTGCCGAAGTTGCGGTACTGGACTGCCGCGAACTGGGCCCTGCCGGCGTTCCGAGCGGTCTGAGCCGCCTTGGCGGCCAGGGCCCGCAACTTGGTTTGAGCTTGCTGAAGCTCCTTCGGGTCCAGGCCGGTTGCGTTGTCGCGGATCTGGCGGAGGTGGGCCTCCAACTGCGTGCTCAGCTCGGTGGCCGCTTGCCGGATCGTGGCCAAGGGGCGCTGCAATGCGTCCGGCGCGACTTGGCCGTGAAAAAGCAGCCCCTGGAGTTCCTCGGCTGCCTGCGCCGGAGCGGAACTGGCGTCGTCCGCTCCGGAATCGGATTCCGCGCGGGCAAAAAGCTGCCACGCTGCCTCCAACTCGCGCCAGTCTCGGACCGTGTTCTGCAACTGAGCGGCCAGAACCTCGGCCGGCCCTTGCGGCATGGTCAGGTTGGCCAGGAGGTAATCGTACCGGCCGTAGGCGGCGAGCAAATCGTCGGCCTTGGGATCGCTCAGGCGGGAATGAAACTCGGCGGACCTGGACCCTTCCATCACGTCGGCCACTTGCCAGGGAGAGACGTACTTCAGACGACTGCCTCGAGCGTCGCGCAAGGGGAGCCCGAGAACGTCCCCCCGGAGCCGCTCGTTGGCCGCGGGCAACAGCGGGACCCGTCTCCACTTCTGGGGCTCGACAATCCAACTGAAGAGCAGCTCGGACGCGCGGAACCGCCGCGGCCGGTCTCCGGGGAAGAGGTCTTGCGCCCCGCTCAGCACCGACTCGTCTTGGCCTTCGGCCAGCGCCCCGGCGAGGCCGAAGCGCGGGGTCTCGGTTCCGCAGATGTCGCGGATTGCCATGCGGGCAAACGTGTCCAGCGGCTTGATGCGGCCGTCGTGGAGCACCGGGATCTGCTCCCAGGCGTCCCAATCCAAGGCGGCCTCGCCGTCGGCCCGAGCCCCGTGCCCGGCCACCAGCGCCCATGCAACCAGAAGAAAGCGGAGACTCCTTAGACCCATGCAACGCACCTTAACCTAATGCTGAAGCGCAATGACTAATGTCGAATGACGAATGTCGAAAGAATGACGAAGCACGAAGCACGAAGGAACAAGACGCTGGCAGCGTTTCGGATTTCGTCATTCGACATTCGTCATTCGTTATTTCCCATCCGCGGCTTTCTCCAATGACCCCGCATGGAGTAGACCACCACCATCCCGACAAAAACGAGCAGCGTGCCGGCGTATTTCAGCGGCCGTCCCGGGTCGTAGTTGACCGACAGCACCGACAGGAACAGCTCGCTCCGCTTGCTCTTGGGCCCCAGGCGGCGAAGGAACTCCGGGGCGTTCCGCCTCCACGGGCCGTTGAAGGACGATTGGTAAAGCCGGTAGCAGCGCCCGTCGGCCGGGTCAACCACGCTGGCCGGCTCGTTGAGCGTGATGAGCACGTCCTCGCCGAGCTTCTCGCCCGGCGCGTCCCGGTCCGAGAAATCCACGTAGCTGGAGTACTCCGAGACCATGGGCGAGCCCGGGTCCAGGCGCCGGTCGAACTCGCGCAGGTAAACGTCGAATCCCAGCTCGATCGCCTCGCGGCGCAGGGTGAGGGCCACGCGCCGCCCGTCGCCCAGGACCACCTTGCGCTCGATCCGTGGGGGCGCCCGGTCGGTCGTCCTCAATTCAAGGGCCTGGATCCAGAACTGCTCGCTCTGCCCGTCCACGGTAAGCTGAACCAGGACCCGCCGGGCCGCGCCGGGCCTCGGGGGGTCTCCGGGCGCGAACGGATTGGGCTTCAGTCTCCGCCCTGGCCAGTCGTGCGGAACGAACCGCTCCACGTAAAAAGCGACTGCCTGCTTCGACCCGCGCAAGGCTTCCAGGGGCCGGCCGCTGGTGGGCAAAGGCCCGGTCTTCTCGACTTGCGGCGGGTTCCAGACCCGGTAGTACAGCTTCCGGTCCGCCCCTTGCAGGATGTCGATCCGCGCCCCGCCCGGGCGACGCTGCACAGGACCGGCCTCCGCTTGCTTCTCCTTCGGTTTCTCCGCGGGGCTTCCCGCCGCCTCCGCCGGAGCGGGAAGCCAATAGGTGCCGAACACCCCGTGTTCTTCGTCGTGGATATTCCGGTCGGGTTGGTCGGCGAAGAGCATCAGGTGCCGCCTGTCTTGCCCCGCGGCGCCAGTCCAAAGAACCACCCGCCGCTGCTGGACGCTCGCGTCGGCCAGCACCGCGCTGAGGCCAGTGTCTCCCAGCGGCCGCGCCTGTTCCGGAGCCCAGCCGTCCAGCGGGAGCGAGTATCGCGCGCCGCCGGCGTACAAGATCACACGGCCCGCGCCGCCCAACGGCTCGTTCTTGCCGGGCCCGCTGTCCAGAAAGGCGTCGGTCTCCGCGCGGCTCCGCGCGGCCCAATAGACCACCTGAACGCCGCCGGGCAGCGCCCGCCAACTCGGCCCACGCATGACGTCGTCTGCAAAGCGGAGTTCCGGAAGCGCCGGGGCCGAGAGTTCCACGGTTTCCCATGCCTCGGGCGGTGTCGCGGGCTCGGACTCTCCCTGCGGGTCCCGCGGGTCGACCCGAAGTGTCAGCGGCGGTGCGGCCTTCACGTCCGAATCGCGGAAGAAGTCGAGCACTCTCAGTTGGATTTCGTCCCGGTCGTGGAGGAGGCCGCGGTCGCGCCGCGCCACGCGCCACGGAAACAGATACCACCGGCCCAAGTCACCCCAGTTGAACGGCCCGGGGGCGAACGGAACCGCGATGGTCTCGGCTGCCTCAGGCTCTGCCGCGCCGCCTGGACCCGTCGGGGGTCCGGTGGGCAAAGGGGCCTGCGCGGCAGTCTTGGGGTCCGGGTAGACTTTCAGCTCGAAGTGCAGGTTGGACTTGTAGGCCGTATGGCTCGTCCCCTCCTCGTACACCGACAGATCGGCCTCCACGCCGCCCCATTGCGTCAGCAGGCAGCCGGCCAGGAGGACCAGGATCCCCGCGTGCGTGACCACGAACCCGGTCTGGTGCCTCTTCCACGGGAAGCGGATCAGTGCGGCGCAGAGCAC
>CAYGZI010000495.1:0-4904 GCA_964354245.1 uncultured Planctomycetaceae bacterium | reverse complement strand
TCGATCGAAGGCGGTGACGTTGGCCAGCGTCTCGCGGGCGATGGCCTCCATGGCATTGCGCGTGAAGAAAGCCTGGTGGCCGGTAACGATCACGTTGGGAAAGGTGAGCATGCGAGAGAAGACGTCGTCCTGGATCACGCGGTTGGAGAGGTCCTCGAAGAACAGGTCGGCCTCTTCCTCGTAAACGTCGAGGCCCAGCAGCCCGATCTTGCCCGATTTCAGGGCCCGGACCACGGCCCGGCTGTCGATCAGGGCCCCGCGGCTGGTATTGATCAGCATCACGCCGCGCTTCATCCGGGCCAGGGCCTCTTCGTTGATCAGGTGATAGGTCTGCGGCACGAGCGGACAATGGAGGGTGATGATGTCCGAGTGGGCGAACAACTCCTCGGTCGAGACGTAGCGCCCGCCCAGGGCCTCGATGGCCGCACTTGGGACTACGTCGTAGGCGAGCAGTTTGCAGCCGAAGCCGGCGAGGATCTGGGCGACGATCGTGCCGATCTTGCCGGTGCCGATGATCCCGATGGTCCGCCCGTGGATGTCCAGCCCCAGCAGCCCGTCCAAGGCGAAGTTGCCTTCGCGCACGTGGATGTAGGCCTTGTGGAGCTTGCGGCTCAGGGCGAGGATCAAGGCCACTGTGTGCTCCGCCACGGCGTGGGGCGAATAGGCGGGCACCCGGGTCACGGTGAGCCCGAGCTGGGTGGCGGCGGTGAGATCGACGTGGTTGAACCCGGCGGAGCGCAGTGCAATCAACCTGGTCCCCTGGCGCGAGAGGGTCAGGAGCACGCCCGCGTCGAGCTGGTCGTTCACGAAGGCACAGACTGCGGGAAAGCCCTCGGCCAAGCGCACGGTCTGTGGCGAGAGCCGCGCCTCGAAGAAGACCAACTCGTGGCCGGCCTCCTGGTTGGCGGCCGAGAAGAACTCGCGGTCGTAGGGCTTGGTGCTGAAGACGGCGACCTTCATGGCGTCCCTAGTCCCTGGCCCCCAATCCCTAGCTCGCCCCTCACCCTTCTGCGCTTGTGCTTCAGATCGTTTCCGGCAGTTGATATGGCTTGCGCCGCGCACGGTCCAGGTGCTTGTTCGCTTCCTCGTCGCCGATGAACTGCTCCTTCACCGGGTCCCACTTCAGCTTGCGCCCGACCCACCGGGCAATGTTGCCCAAGTGGCACACGGTGGACGACCGGTGGCCGATCTCCGCGTCCGCAACCGCCCGCTCGCGCGAGCGGATGCAATCGAGCCAGTTGCCGATGTGGTTGTCGCTCTTGTAGAGGTGGATTTCGTCGGGCTTGATCGGCTCCTGGGCGATCTCCGGCGGATCGGATGTGACCTTGCTCCGGTCGATCGAGATCCGGCCTTTCTCGCCGATGAACGTGGCCCCGCCCATCGGGCCGTTGCCCAGCTCCATCACGATGTCGCCGGCGTAGCGGAAGAAGACCTTCGGGCTGCTGCAAATCTTGTTGCCGCGGGCCACCGGCTCGGGCTTGGCGTACGTGGGCGGATTGAACTTCTCGCCTTCGGTCCAGACTTCGATCGGGCCGCTCTCGTCCATGCCCAAGGCCCATTGGACCTGATCGAGGCCGTGGGCGCCCCAGCCGGTCATCTCGCCGCCGGAATAGGGGCGGAAGGAAATCCAGCCCGGCCTCGCCCGCGGAGTGCAAAGGTCGATGTTGTACGGCGCCACCTCCGTCGGGCCGCACCACATATCCCAGTCGAGCCCGTCGGGCACCGGTTGGGCGGGGAGGCCGCACTCCCAGGGGCTCGGATAGTTGTAGGCGATGACCTTGAGAACTTTGCCGATGCGGCCGTTGCGCACCAGCTCGCAGCCGAAGCGGTTCTTGGGATCGGAGCGCTGCTGGCTTCCGGCCTGGAAGACCCGCTGGTAGCGGCGCACGGCCTGGGCCATGAGGCGGCCCTCGCGGATGGTGAGGCTCATCGGCTTTTCGGCGTAGATGTCTTTGCCGGCTTGCGCGGCATGAATGCAGACCAGGGCCCGCCAGTGGTCGGGCGTGGCGGTGATGATCGCGTCGATGTCCTTGCGCTGGAGGAGCTTGCGGTACTCCTTGAGGGGCTGCGCGCTGAAGCGTTTGGCCATGGCCTGGGCGGTCTTGGCGTTGATGTCGGCGATGGCGACGATGCGGGCCCTCTTCGACGCGACCGCAGCCTGGACCACGCCGCTTCCTTGGCGCCCGATGCCGATGCCGCCGATGCCGATCAGGTCGTTGGGCCCGGCCTGGCCCGGGGCGGCCAGAACGCCGGACGGGACCAGATACGGCGCCGCGACTCCCGCCGCGGCCAGTGCCGCGCCGCGGCCGAGGAATTGCCGCCGCGAAAGCTTTGCAGAATGGATCATGGCGCACGCTCCTGTTGGCTGAGACTCCGCGACCGGCAATCACCCCGTTGGGACTCGGGAATCAGCATAGCTCAACCGGCCGGGCACTGCAACCTGCGCGAAGCCGCTTCACTGGAACATCGCGTCGATGCGGGCCGACTCGGGAGTCCGGTCGTTGTCGAACGCGGTCCACACCGGAGTCTGCTGACGGAGCTTGGCGATGAACGCGGCCTTGGCGTCAGATTGCCGCTGCGAGCGGATCTTCTTTTTGATCTCCCCCTGCGCATCGGCGAACGGCTTCATGGCGGCCGGCTCGCGCCCGATCACGCGGACGACGTGGAACCCCTGGTCGTCTTCGAGGATGTCGCTCAGGCGTCCGATGGGGAGCGTGAAGATCGCCTCGTCGAGCACCTTGGACCGCAGGCTGTCTTTGCCGGTCCAGTCCCAGAATCCACCTTGAGCAGCCGAGACGCCGTGGGAGCGGGCCTTGGCCACCTCGGCCAAGGGCGCCCCGTCGAGCACCTGGTTCCCCATCTCGGCCAGCGCCGCGTAGGCCGCCTCGCGGCTCGGAAAACGCGAGGTCCGCACCGTCAACTGCTCCCACCGCGCCCTCGGCGGGTGATCGGCGAAGTCCGCCGCGTACACGCGGTAGTACGTCAGCAGCTCGTCGTAGGCGACGTCCTCGTCGGTCTTGACCTCGGTCCTCAGCAATTCCTGGGCCAGGACTTCCTCGATGAATCCCCGCTTATAGATCTCCAGGGAGACGCCGGCCCGGCGCAGCGCTTCCTCCAACTCGCGCTGCGACCCGAGATTCATCCGCTTCATCATCTCGGGAACCTGGTGCTTGTCGAAGATCTTGCTGTAGTGATCCATGATCTTGGCAAACTTGTCTTTGGGGACCGTGCGTTGGGCGTGCTGGCATATAAGCTTCTCCTCCGCGCGCTTGTCAACCCGCTTCTTGAGCTCCGCGCGGATTCCCTGCTCCAACGCACTGGCGGACACGGTGTCCTTGTTCTTCTCTCTCAGGTCGGCAATTCCTATCGAGACTTCCCGCGCAAAGACGACGTCGCTGCCGACGCGGGCGAGGATCTCGACCCCCGGGCATGGGACGGCGGAGGAATCGGCAGCCGGCGGAGATGAGGCTTGGGGGCCGGGAGAAGGCGGTTGGCTGTCCCGCGGCGACTGGAGCGGACCGTAGCCGGGTGCCCTCGGCCGCCCTGCCTGGGCCTCCGGCACACTCCGCTGCGGCCGATCGCCGAAGGGGTCGGACCAGACGTCGTCGGGCGGATTGCCCGTCCGCCCTACACCTTGACGGGCCGGAGGCCCGTCCCACTGACGCTCTTCGTCCCACGAGCCTTCGTAGGGGGCATAGCCCGTGTCGGGATACTCGGCCTGCCGGGCCGGAGGCGGCGCGTCTTCCGGCTGACGCGGGGCTGCGCCCGGGCGGGCTTGGCTGCCAGGATCGGGCGAAGGACTGCCGGGCCAGGAGGCCGGCCGGGCGGTGGCCGTGGGCCGCTGGGGTGTCCCGGGGACCCAGCCGTCGGCGATGCGTTGGGCAGGCGGCTGCGCATTGCCGTCAAGCCAGGCCGGCACGTCCCAGTTTTGGGCGAGTGCGGCCAGATCGCCGAACTGAATGGGACGGAAGTAAAGGACCACCGCCCCGACCAGGAGCACCAGCAACAAGAGCGGCAAGGTCGATCGCTGCACGGGGAGAGTTCCGGCGAGAGGTCCTTACGGCGTCACAGAAGTGCAAAGTGACAAGTGAAAAGGGCAAAACAGACCTGGAAGGGCCCCGGATTATAGTGGCGGACCTACTCCGCCTGCAACAGCAGTTTGACCCGATCGAGGATCTGGTCCGGAGTCCTAACCTCTTGCTCCAAAGCAAGATACGCGTCGTGCTCGTCCGCCACCCGGAGTTGCCCCCCGCTGCGCTGGGCCAATTGCCGGATGAGGTGGCCCGACGCATAGCCCAGCACCGCGTAGCGATCCTCCAGCCGGATCGACCGGACCTGCCACCGGTAGGCCGCGATCCGCAGCTCCCCGAGCGCGATCAGACGCTTGACCACGGCCGGGAGCGGACCAAAGCGGTCTTCCAGCTCGACGACGAAATCCCGCAGCTCCTCGTCGTCTGAAACCCGCGTCAGCCGGCGGTACAGGTCGATCTTCTCCCGCATCCCCGGCACATAGGAGCGGGGGATATGTGCCTCGCCGGGCAGGTCGATATCGACCTCGATCGTGGTCCGCGGCGGCAAGCGTTGGAGGCGACGGACGGCCTCCTCCAGCAACTGGCAGTACAGCTCGTAGCCCACCAGGGTAATGTGGCCGCTCTGCTGGGTGCCGAGGATGTTCCCCGCCCCGCGGATCTCCAGGTCACGCATGGCCAGGGCGAACCCGGCCCCCAGGTCGCTGAACTCCTCGACCGACTTCAGCCGCCTTGCCGCGTTCGGGGTGATGTGCTTGTTCGGATCCACGAGCAGATAACAGTAGGCCCGGTGCTTGTACCGCCCCACGCGCCCGCGGAGCTGGTGCAGATCGGCCAGGCCGTAGCGGTCCGCCTCGTCGATGAACATCGTGTTGG
>CAYGZI010000494.1:0-4908 GCA_964354245.1 uncultured Planctomycetaceae bacterium | reverse complement strand
TGCCGGGCGGCTTGGGCAGCGAGGAGAAGAACCCGATCGGTCCGTGCATCCGGTAGCCGCGCAGCAGAATGATATCGCCGATTTCGCCGTCCTGGATGCGCTGGAACAGCTCCTGCATCGCCCGGCTGTGGCGGGACATCAATCCCACGCCGACCTTGAGGTTCTTGGCCACGGACTCCTCGGCGAGCTTGAACAGCCGCCGGCTGGTGGGACCGTCCACCGTGACGGGCTTCTCCATGAAGACGTTGAGCCCCTTCTGGATGGCGTAGGTAAAACCCACCCAGCGGAACGCCGGCGGCGTGGCGAAGATCACCACGTCGCCCGGCTTCAGACAGTCCATGGCCTTCTTGTAGCCGTCAAAGCCTACGAACGTGCGGTCCTTGGGGACGTCGAACTGATCGCCGCGCCCTTTTAGCCCGTCGAAACTGGACCTAAGGCGGTCCTCGAAGACGTCGGACATGGCCACCAGCTTGATCGGGCCCTGGGCCTTGGTGTCCAGGGCGTTGCTGACCGCGCCGGTGCCGCGTCCGCCACAGCCGACCAGAGCGAGCTGGATGGTGTTGTTTTCGGCGGCGTGAACGTGCGGGACGGCGGTGGCCAGGGCCGCGGCCGCGGCGGCGCGGCCGGTGTTCTGCAAGAACTGGCGGCGGGATGTGGCATCTTTCGTGGTCTTGCTCATGGTGGGATTGCTCCTACGGATTTGTGTCTGGGGAGGATGACGACGGAGTCACACGGGCTCTAGGTTAGTCAATCCTCGACGCAAACGCCAGCCGGGACGTACACATTGGGGGCAATTCGTACCATTATGGGTGGGGATGGGCCGCAGGCAGCCGGGACCATATCGGGGGAGAATCACGAAAGCCCGAAAGGACGAAAGCACGGAAGGACTGGGGAGAATCACGAAAGCCCGAAAGGACGAAAGCACGGAAGGACTGGGGAGAATCACGAAAGCCCGAAAGCACGAAAGGGCTCGGACAGGGGGGTAACTGTCCGATCGCGCCGGATTGCCCGTAGGCGGCTTTCGGCAGTAAGCTGCTTCTTCCTTCGATCCGTTTTTCTTTTCGCGTTTTCGTCCTTTCGTGCTTTCGTGATGAAAAAAGGAGCCTCGTCGTGGGTCACCAGTTCGAAGCGCTGTCCGGCCAAGCCATCGAAGCCGCCATCAGCGTACACAAGCAACTCGGTCCGGGCTTCCTGGAGTCAATCTACGAGAGCGCGATGAAGGTGGCGTTGCGGCATCGCGGCATTGCGTATGAATCCCAGAAGGAGATCGCCGTCTTCTTCGAGCAGGAGGAAGTGGGCGTACACCGCCTTGATCTTCTCGTTCAGGGAGAAATCATCGTGGAACTGAAGGCAGCCAAGGCGTTGGAGGACATCCACTTCGCTCAGGTGAAATCCTATCTGAAGGCAACGGGTCTTCACGTTGGACTTCTGATGAACTTCAATGCCCCGACGCTGGTTGTCAAACGAGTCGTCTCGTAGGCCCGGGAGGGGAGAATCACGAAAGCCCGAAAGGACGAAAACACGAAAGGAATGGGGAGTGGCGTTCGCGCCGCACCGGGTTGCCCGTAGGCGGCTTTCGGCAGTAACCCGCTTGTTCCTTCGATCCGTTCTTCTTTCGCGTTTTCGTCCTTTCGGGCTTTCGTGATTCAATCCCCCAGGCCCGGCTACCCCCTGCGGCTGGTCCCTTCTACAATGGCTACGCGACGGGTGGAACGGGCGTCCCGCCCTCCCCCGCTACTTCTTCTTCGGCCGCGGTTGGGTGACGTGGCATCGCTTGCAGCGCGTGTCCTGGCGCCCGAGTTTCGCGCCGCACCGGCTGCAACGGCGGGCCTTCAGCGTCTGGACGAATTTCGTGCGGGGGCGAATTCCCATGTCCGTGCTCTCCCTATCTGGCATAGTCGGTGGCTCGGTCTGCTGCAGAAACTGTCTTATTAGAGCAGACGATGCCCAAGTGCTCAATGGGAGAGCTTCTAGTCGACGGGACGGCGGAGGATCTCCGTGGGGATCCGGCGATACGCCGCCTGACCCAATTCGTCCTGGGTGCGGCGGCGGCCGACCGCATGCCAGGGGCTTACCCCTTTCAGCTCCGGCATGACCTCGCAGAGTTGGTCCACCAGCATCTGGGCCATCCGGCGGATCGAGGGCTGCGAAGCCCGCTCCAGAATCGCCCCGGCCGTCTTCATCAGGCGGACCATCTGCGCCCGCTTCAGCACCGGGGCCGACAGGGGCTCCTCGGAGTCGACGAGCAATTCAGCCACGGGGGCGTCGAGCACCTCCTGCCAGGCGTAGAGGATGGAAAGGGGCAAGTCGGAAGTCGGCTGCTCTAAGAGCTTGACCGTGGCCACGTCGGTGTTGAGCCGCCGGGCCAGCGTGCGGCGGGTGATCCCCTGGCGCCGCCGGACCTCCGCCAGCCGGTGCAATGCCCGGCCGGCCATGTGCGACGTGAGGGCGGTCGCCCCCTGCGTCCGCACTTCATCGAGGGTGTAGTCAATGACACACATTGGAGTCGCCTCCTCATGGTCCGCGAGACCATCGCGAACCGAACCGCGCCGATGACCAATGATAATAGAACCGCAGCATGCGCCCCGGCAGTTCCGGCTGGCCGGGACGTCGCTACCCGTTTTCCTTATCAGGCCCTTTGCTGCCCGCGGTTAGAGAAGACCCATCGGCGGCCGGTGATCGGCTCAGGGCGCGAGATCGATCGTCGAGAATAGATGGAAAAATGACGCAGATCGCCCGATCGCGCGCCGTAGCCACCGGACCGATGAGAGATCCAGCCGATGAGAGCAGCAGATAGCCTGTCACGCACAGCTCAAACCATCTTTCGGGGTCGATCCACCTCGATCTCGATCGGCCCCCTCGTACCTCTTGCCCGACTCTCGACCACGCGGTTGAGCTGGCCCGCTTTCAGAAACCTCCAAGCACTAACGGCCTAGAAGACGACTCGCCTACTCATCCCTTGCCTACTCGCGTCTACTTCCATGATAACCGGCTTGGCTTCGATTGACAAGTGGTCCGGCGCGGGACGCCCGGAAAATTCCGAGGCTCCCCGCCCGACGGCAGACCAAGCGCAGAGAAGCGGCTCCGCCCCCAGTTCTTGGGGGACGACGCTTCACTCCCCCAACGCGAAATCCCGAAGCCGCGACAGGTAGTTCGGACGCTTCGGACGGCTCGGACCGGCCGGTGGAGGATCCCCACGCTGCACCCGATCCGCCCGGTCGCCTCCGGGAACGTAAAGGCTCCGGGCCATTGCGGCAATCCGATGAGGAGCCGACCGGGGCGTCCGGTCGCCGATCTCCATCTCGTGCCATTGCAGCCCATGGCGCTGCAGGTAATCGAGCAGAGTCGCCTGGTCCTGCATAGCGTGGGCCAGGGAAAGGAAAGCGCGGCGGTAGCCGATCTGATAACCGCGCTGGTTGCCCAACGCCGCCGTCTTGCCGAAGGGCCACTTTCGCTGCCGGGCGGCCGCGGGGCGGCCAAGCACCAGTTCGTGCTCGCCGAGTTCATTCCAGAGCTTGCGGACCTCGCCCAGAGACAAGTCGCAGTCCTCGTCGGCCAAAAAGATCACCTCGGCGCGAGTGTGGCGCAGACCGGTTTCGACGGCAACGGCCCGACCCTGCGGTCGGGCATGACGCACGGCGGTCAACTGGGGATAGTCCCCCATCATCTCGTCGGCGACCTCAATCGTCGCATCGCAAGAGCAGTCGTCAACAATGACCAGCTCGAACCGGCTGGTCAGTTCCGGCAGGACCTCCAACATCTCGCAAACGGTGCCCTCCAACGTCGCTTCCACGTTGCGGACGGGCAGCAGGACTCCGAGGGAGTATTCCAAGAGGGCTCCTTTCGCGCACCGCAGAGAGACACTACCGCGCTGTTAAAGAGTGTCGGATGCCCGTCCCGGCCCGCTGGAGATTACCCGGCGGCGGCGGTTTTGCACGCTTGGCGCCGCCTTGGCGGGTCGTGCGGCTCGCAAGAGGCTTAGCGGAAGGGCCGCACATCCCGGGGAACTGCCCCGATCTGCGCGTCGCGAAAACGTGACGGTCCCCTCCGCCATACTGCCCCCAATGGGGGTATCTCCGTCGGGAGATCGGCCCGGGGCTGGAAGAGGTCTGCCCGGGCGAGTATCCTGGAAAGGTTTGCAGTCACCCGGGCACGCCTTGAGGTGTCTTCCGTCGTTGGGACGCCTCGGATTCGGCCTTGGACACTTGACTTTGACACGCTGCGACGATGGCTGAGCTACCTGAGACGGAACCGTCTGGCCCGGACTTTTCCAAAGGAGGGGGGCTCCTGCCCGCCATCGTCCAGGACGCCACGACCGGCGAAGTCCTCATGTTGGCTTACATGAGCCCCGAGAGTTATGCCGAGACGCTGGCCACCGGGCAGGCCGTCTACTACAGCCGCAGCCGCAAGAAACTGTGGCGCAAGGGGGAACAAAGCGGCCACGTGCAGCAGGTCCGGGCGGTCTACGTCGATTGCGACAACGACACGATCCTCCTATCCATAGAGCAGGTAGGCGGTGCCGCCTGCCACGCCGGCTACAAGAGTTGCTTCTTCCGCCAAGTGACCGCCGAGGGGCTAAAGGTCGTCGGAACGCGGGTCTTCGATCCGGAGCGAGTGTACAAGAGCAACCAGTAGACTCAGAGCCGGGCCGTGTCGGCCCGGTGAAACTACGTAGCGCCCGGGCTTGCCCGGTATGAACCACTATGTCCGACCAAATCCTCAAACTGGGCATCCCCGCCGGCAGCCTCCAAGAGGCCACGGCCGATTTGTTCCGCCGCGCCGGATACAAAATCTCGTTCGGCTCGCGGAGCTACTATCCCACCGTCGACGACGACGAGATCGAATGCCTCCTGATCCGCGCCCAGGAGATGGCCCGGTACGTCGAGGACGGCGCCTTGGACGCCGGCC